>JAGBTL010000149.1 GCA_017631355.1 Clostridia bacterium | reverse complement strand
CAATCATCAAATGCAAGCTCACCGATTGTCTGAAGACTATCGGGGAAAACAATCTCAGCAAGCTTACCGCAGTCTTCAAACATGGCGTTACCAATGTTATAAACGCCGTTGCCAAACCATACGTACTCAAGATTATCGCATCCCTTAAATACGTTTTTACCAACTTCAATAAGACCGCCACCGATATAAACCTGCTTAAGGCTATCGCAGTTATAGAATGCTGCATCTGGAAGTTCGTTAACAAATGCAATATCAATTACCTCAACACCTGAGCCCTGGAAAGCACCTGCACCAATAACGTCAAGCCATGCACTTGTTGAGAAGGCTTTAAGAGAATAACAACCAACAAAAGCTGAGCTACCGATAGTAATGAGGTCATTATCAGCCTTGGTTGTGTCAATTGATGTAAGGTTTGTACATCCGTAAAACGCACCAGAAGGAATTGTGGTAACGCCTGCTTCAAGAACAACCTTTTTGATTTCTTCTGCATGGTCTAACCATGTGGGAGTTGTGTCCATATAGATGGTGAGAACACCTGCATCATCCAATTCCCAATAAGTTGCTGTAATAACGTTGCTTTCGTCATACTCATAGCCACCGTCAACAACTGCAGCTGATGAAACAACTGTAAGGCAGGAAATGCTGCTTACGATCATCAGTACAGATAACAGGAGCGAGAGAAGTTTTGACCTTTTCAAAAAAAACACCCTTTCGATAAGAACTTGCTATATTATTTAGCAATAAAATATTACACTTGTACTGAGTATAATACTACATAGTCTATTTTAGTACAAAGCGTCTATTTTGTCAACGAAAAATACAACAAAAATTAACAAAAATGCATCTTAAATCCAAAGATTCAAGATGCATCAATTTTAAATTATTTTGAATAGCCAAGCTCAAATGCCTTAAGGTTCATTTCAAGGAACTTAGGCGGTACACATGCCTTAAGTGCGTCAAGCCAAACCTCCTTGTCAATATCGGTGTTTTTAGCCATTGCACCGATAAGAACAACGTTAACAGCCTTTGAAGAGCCTGCCTCAACCGCAAGGGGAAGAGCATCAAGCTCGTGAACCTCTGCGCCTGCGCTTCTTACTGCGTCAAGCACACCCTCAGGATACTGACTGTCACCAATAACAACTGACATGGGGTCAATCTTCTGTGTGTTTACAATAACCTTACCGTCAGGCTTAAGGCAGGAAAGCCATCTTGCAGCCTCAAGCTGCTCAAATGCAAGGATAAGGTCTGCCTCACCCTCACCGATAACAGGCGAATAAACCTTTTCACCATACTTAACGTAGGTTACAACTGAACCACCGCGCTGACTCATGCCGTGAACCTCAGAAACCTTAACGTCATAGCCCTTTGAAAGGAGCGCGCTACCCAAAATGCGGCTTGCGAGCAGAGTACCCTGACCGCCTACACCAACAATCATAATTGATTTATTCATTACGTACACTCCCCTTTCTTATTCAATAGCGCCGAACTTGCAAAGCTGTGAACAAACGTTGCAGCCGAGGCACTGTGTAAAGTCAATTTCCGCCTTGCCGTCCTTCATGCTGATAGCAGGACAGCCGATTTTCATACACATCTTACAGGATTTGCACTTATCCTTGTTAACCTTGAGAGGAGGATTGTGCTTAACTGTTTTAAGAAGCGCACAGGGTCTTCTTGAAATAACAACCGCAGGGGCATTAAGTGAAAGCGCCTCACCGATTGTGTTGTAGCATTCGTCAAGGTTATAGGGGTCAACGACGAAAACGTTATTGATGCCAACAGCCTCGCAAAGCTTTTCAAGGCACACTGCCGCTGCAGGCTCACCCTTAATGTTGTAGCCTGTTGTGGGGTTCTGTTGGTGACCTGTCATACCTGTAATGCTGTTATCAAGAATGATTGTAACAGAATTACTGTTGTTATATGCGATATCAATAAGACCTGTAACACCTGAGTGAATAAACGTTGAGTCACCGATAACAGCAACGCTCTTGCTTGCCTTGTCGGGATTTGCAAGGTTTCTGCCGTGAAGACCTGAAACGCTACCACCCATACAAAGAACTGTATCAATCATACCAAGGGGCTTTGAAGCGCCGAGGGTATAGCAGCCGATATCGCCGCTAACAGTAACGTTAAGCTTTTTGAGTGCATAGAACAAGCCTCTGTGAGGACAGCCTGCACAAAGCACAGGAGGTCTTGCAGGGATTTCAACGTCTGCCTTAAGTGATGATGCCGCTTCACCGAGAATCACCTTTCTGATAAGGCCCTGTGAATATTCACCCTGAAGAGTAAATGCGCTTTTGCCGATAACGTCAACACCGATTTTACGGCAATGAGTTTCAATGTAATCATCAAGCTCCTCAAGAACGTAAACTGTGTCGCACTCTGCACAGAAATCCTTGATAAGCTTTTCAGGAAGCGGATATACGCAACCTAATTTAAGGTAAGAAGCCTTATCGCCAAGTGCTTCCTTTGCATATTCATAGCAGATACCTGCTGTAATAACACCAATCTTCTTGTCGTTGTATTCAACGGAGTTAAGACCGTTTTCAACTGCCTCTGTTTCAAGGTATTCAATCTGGTCAAGGATACGCTGCTCAACAACAACGTGCTTAACCTTTGCATTAGCAGGCACCATAACGTACTTCTGAGGATTCTTTTCATAGCCCTTAAGGCCGTTATCAACTCTGTCGCTGAGCTCTGCAAGGCTTCTTGAGTGAGAAACCCTTGTAGTAAGCCTGAGAAGAATTGGTGTGTCGAATTTTTCTGACAAGTCAAATGCAAGCTTTGAATACTTAAGGCATTCGTCTGAATCTGCAGGCTCAAGCATCATAATCTTTGATGCCTGTGCATAATGACGGCTATCCTGCTCGTTCTGTGATGAATGCATACCGGGGTCATCTGCAACAACGATTACAAGACCTGCGTTAACGCCCGTGTATGATGATGTGAAAAGTGGGTCTGCAGCAACGTTCAAGCCAACGTGCTTCATTGCGCAGAATGAACGTGCACCTGCAACTGCGGCACCAAAAGCAACCTCGCAAGCAACCTTCTCGTTAGGTGCCCATTCGCTTGTAATTTCATCATATTTTGAAATGCACTCAGTAACCTCTGTGCTGGGAGTGCCGGGATAGCTTGATGCAACTCTGCAGCCTGCCTCATAAAGGCCGCGGGCTACCGCATCATTACCCAATAAAAGCTCTTTCATATCTATAACCTCTTAATTATTTTTTAATCTCATTCTGTGAAGCAACAAGGCTTTCGCCGCAATAAATCTCGCGAAGCTTCGGCTTTTCAATTTTACCTGTGGGGTTGCGGGGAACGTCTGCAAGAATAACCTTGCGGGGACGCTTGTAGCGCGGAAGGTCATAGCAGAAGTCGTTTACATCCTCTTCTGTAAGGGTGTAGCCCTCCTTAACCTCAATAATTGCCGCTGCAATTTCACCAAGACGAGCATCGGGAAGACCGATAACCGCAACGTCCTTAACTGCATCGTGCTTACGGATGAAGTCCTCAATCTGCACGGGGTAAAGGTTTTCACCACCGCTGATGATAACGTCCTTTTTACGGTCAACAAGGAAAATGAAGCCATCCTCATCCTCCTGAGCCATATCGCCTGTAAAGAGCCATCCGTCACGAAGAACGTCGTTGGTTGCATTTTCATCCTTGTAATAGCAAATCATAACACCGGGACCCTTGACTGCAAGCTCACCAACCTCACCACGAGAAACAGTTTTGCCGTGCTCGTCAACAATCTTAACCTCCCAGCCGTAGCCCGCCTTACCGATAGCGCCAACCTTGTGCGGATTTTCAACACCAAGGTGAACACAACCGGGACCGATTGATTCGCTAAGACCATAGTTTGTATCATACTGATGATGAGGGAACACCTTGAACCAGCGCTTGATAAGGCTTGGCGGAACAGGCTGTGCACCGATGTGCATAAGCCTCCACTGGTCAAGCTCATGTTCACTCAAATCAATTTCACCGCTGTCAATAGCATCAAGGATATCCTGTGCCCACGGAACAAGGAGCCACACGATTGTACATCTTTCGCGGCTCGCAGATTCAATAATCCACTTGGGCTTTGTGCCCTTGAGAATTACTGCCTTGCTACCTGCAACAAGTGAACCGAACCAATGCATTTTTGCACCTGTGTGATAAAGCGGAGGAATGCAAAGGAACACGTCATCTCTGCCCTGTGAGTGATGAGCCTGTTCTGTTTTTGCAGCGTGAACAAGGCTGCGGTGTGCGTGAAGAATAGCCTTGGGGAAGCCTGTTGTACCTGATGAGAAGTACACGGCTGCATCGTCATCATCTGTGATCTGAATTGCAGGATCGTGTGATGAGCAATAAGTAACAAGTCTGTCGTAGCTTTCTGCAAAGGTGGGGCAATCCTCACCAACGTAGAAGTTGTATTTAATGTCAGGGATTCTGTCGCAGATTTCCTCAACACGGCCTGTGAATTCAGGACCAAACACAAGAACAGAGCTATCAGAAAGCTTAAGGCAATACTTGATTTCATCTGCTGTATAACGATAGTTGAGCGGAACTGCAAGAGCACCTGTTTTGAGTATGCCGAAATAAACAGGCAGCCACTCAATGCTGTTCATAAGGAGTATTGCAACTCTGTCACCCTTCTTGATTCCTCTTGAAAGAAGGAGGTTTGCAAAGCGGTTTGCGCGCTTGTCAAACTCACCCCAGGTCATCTGTGTGCGACCTGCATTTGAAGGATTGGGCTGAATAAGCTCATATTCACGCCAGGTTTTGCGGCTTTTTTCCTGAATTTCAGGGTTGATTTCAACAAGCGCAACCTCATCCTTGTAATTTTTTGCGTTATGTACCAAAAATTCTGTAATTGGCATAACATTCATCCTTTACTGTTTATTGATAAAAAAATATACCCGACCCTTGAAGCCAAAGGACGAGCATAACCCGTGTTACCACCTTTATTCGTGCATTGCTCGCACAATGCACCTTAAAGAGTATGAAACTCAAGCGCTTTAACGGGCGCACCCGTCACAGCCTACAAGGCAACCCCTTCGGTGTGAGGCTCAGAGATGTATTCACAAGACACCGCGCATGCGCCTCTCACCAAACGGCAGCTCTCTTTTTTTGCGGAAAAATGCTACTTGTTCTCGTCATAGCCTGTTAAATATAAAAATCTTAAGAATTATAACACAAACAAACGAACAATGTCAATACGCTAAAGTATTAAGATATTCGCAAACGTCAAATTCCTCTGTTGGTGTGCCGTTTTTAAGGTACAAGGGGTGATGTGGGTGCCCCTTAACGGAGCGTTTGCCGACGGTGAACCACTGTGCGCCGTACTCATTACCGATGCTGACCATATCTGCAACGCACCCTGCAAGGTATGACCTTTTTTCAATAATCGTGCCCCAGGCAGCCCATACTGCAGGTCGGTTACCCTCCCCATAAGACTCCATCACGTAGCGGAATGCCTTCATATTTTCGTTATGTAAAAGCTCGTTGAACTCGCAGTCCATATCCTTGGGATTAGTAGCTCTCTGTGCATAGACGTTGAACATAATAAAGCTGTCATAACCATTAAACGCTGCCGTGCGCTCCACAGATTTGAGTGTATTATCAAGGTCATCGGGCTTGGCAGTTGATGGGTTAATGCCTATGCAAATCAGCGGATTAACGCCCTTTGTTCCGAGAATATAACGGTACTCTGTATATGCATTTGGCACGTAAAGCCACTTTGACCTGTCATATTCAAAGGAGCCCTGCTCCTCACCTGCAAGAGCATCGGAAAAGCTCAGTATTTCCATATCGCTTGTTGCACACTTTGGTATATGCATTAAATCACCCTCAGCTTACGTTTTTATGATTATGTATTATACTACAACTGAAACATTCTTTCAATTGTTATTCTTGACTTTTATAATGTATTTCTTATATAATTACAGAGTATATAATATTTATAGGAGAGATTAGTTATGTTCCATTCAATGAAAATAGCAGGTCTTGACAGAAACCTTCCTCTTTGTCCCCTTAACGAGAGCCTTCAGATTGGCGCATTCGTTATGTTTGGCGATGCAGAGCTTACAGTTGCATGTGCCGAGGAGCTTCTCAAAAAGGCTCCCGAGTTTGATTATATCATCACCGCAGAAGCAAAGGGTATTCCCCTTGCCCACGAAATGTCACGTCAGAGCGGCAAAAAGTATTTTGTTGCACGTAAAAAGCCAAAGCTTTATATGACAGGCGTTTTTGACGTTGTGGTTAACTCAATCACAACCGAGGGTGAGCAGCACCTTTACCTTGACACAGCCGAGGCTGAACAGATGAAGGGCAAAAGGGTTATTATTGTTGACGACGTTATTTCAACAGGCGAATCACTCAAGGCAGTAGAAAAGCTCATTGAAATGGCTGAGGTTGACTATGCAGGCGCATTAACAGTACTCGCCGAGGGTGAAGCCGCTGACCGCGGAGATATCATTTACCTTGAAAAGCTTCCCCTCTTTGACAGTGAAGGAAACGTATTATAATGGCAGGTATTTTATATGTTGTGGGTACCCCCATCGGCAACCTTGGTGATTTTTCACCCCGTGCAGTTCAGGTTCTGAACGAATGCGATTTCATTGCTGCCGAGGATACCCGCGTTACCATAAAGCTTTTGAACCATTTCGGCATTAAAAAGCCTATGATAAGCTACTATGAGCATAACCGCAACGAGCGTGGCGGTGTTATCATTGAGCGCCTGCTCAACGGTGAAAGCTGTGCTCTCGTTTCCGATGCGGGTATGCCCATCATTTCCGACCCCGGCGAGGACCTTACCCTGCGCTGTCATCAGAACGGCATCAAGGTTTGTGCAGTTCCCGGTCCTTGTGCATTTGTTACAGCACTTGCAATATCAGGTATGCCTTCAGGCAGATTCACCTTTGAGGGCTTTCTCACAGTAACAAAGCAGAACAGGCGCCGTCACCTTGAGGAGCTTGTAAACGAAAAGCGCACAATGATTTTCTACGAGGCTCCCCACAAGCTGCCTGCCACACTCAAGGATATGGCCGAATATTTCGGCAACCGTAACATTGCACTCGTAAAGGAGCTTACAAAAATTTACGAGAACGTTGAAAGAACAACACTTTTTGATGCGGCAGAAAAGTACAGTCAGGTTGCACCCAAGGGCGAGTTCGTTCTCATTGTTGAGGGTAAGCCCGAGGATGAGGAAGAGGAAATCACTCTTGAAATTGCCACACAAATGGCTATTGAATTAGTAAACGAGGGTGCTTCAAAAAATGAAGCAGCCAAGGAGATTGCTAAAAAAACAGGCATTAAAAAGAGTGACATCTACAAATCATTGCAGAATGGAGATTGATTATGCTTTTTGGCGTTCAGTGGTATTATTGGTTAATACTCGCAGTTGCAATTATTCTCACAATATTTGCCTGGATTAAGGCAATGGGTGCATCAAGAGCACGTCGCGAAAGGCTGAAGAAGGAAGCTGCTATATGGAAGCGTGATTACGACCTCAGACAGGGCTTTTCCGTGCTCACAGAAGATAAAATCAAGGAAGCTGAAGAAATTGAGCTTTTGCACGGTGTGGCAATGAACATACAGGTTATGCTTGAAAAGCAAAGCAATATGACAGACGCCTTCAACAATATGCCTGATGAAAAAAAGTTCATTTATGCACTTGAATATTTTGATGAGGATGCGAAAACAAGTCTTTCCACCTTCTTCAAAAACAACGGCGCTCCCCTTGTGCCCGTTATTCCCGAAGCACTTAAGGCAATCGGGGCAGACAAATACCTGCCCTTTATTGAAGCAGTATATGATATGTACGACGAGGACAGCGAGGCTTCTGTTGACTACGACGTAATTGAAAAAAATGACGTCAGATTCAGCGAAGCCTACGATTCAGCAGAGCTTTGCAGACTTTGTGCAAGGTACATAATTGAAAACAAAAACACATTTTTAAACTAAAGGAGTTTTAAATATGGCAGCAACATTCCACCTTTCCGCATTTGCTGACGAAGCCGGCGGCGGAATCCTTGAACAGATTGATGCTCTCAAGGCACACAAAATGACTCACATTGAGCCTCGTGGACTTGACCACGGCAATATTTCACTTTATACCGTTGAGCAGGCAAATGAGCTCAAAAAAATCCTTGATGACAACGGAATTGGTGTTTCTTCAATAGGCTCACACTACGGCAAAATTGAAATCACAGATGATTTTGCCCCTCACTTTGAGGACTTCAAAAACTGTGTAGAGGTTGCAAACATTCTTGGCACACAGCGTATCAGAATGTTCAGCTTTTTCTTCACAAAGGGTCAAAGCCTTACAGAATACCGCGACGAGGTATTTGAAAGACTTGACAAAATGTGCACATACTCTTTAGAGCACGGCATTTGGTGCTGCCACGAAAACGAAAAGGATATCTACGGTGATATCGCAGAGCGTTGCCTTGAAATCTACAAGGCGTTTGACGGCAAAATCAAGGGTATATTTGACCCTTCAAACTTCATTCAGTGCGGTCAGGAAATTCTTCCTGCATACGATATGCTTAAGGATTACATTGACTACTTCCACGTTAAGGACTGCTTGTTTGATGGCGGCAAGGTTCGTCCTGCAGGTCTTGGTGACGGTCACATTGTAGAGCT
The DNA here is from genome assembly GCA_017631355.1 of Clostridia bacterium. Lineage (GTDB taxonomy): Bacteria > Bacillota > Clostridia > Oscillospirales > Acutalibacteraceae > DTU089. The sequence goes on along the minus strand of JAGBTL010000149.1, from coordinate 13,280 downwards.
TCTTGAGCGCTTCCACAAGGACAAGGAGGGCGACCATTTCCTTACACTTGAGCCACACCTTAAGGTGTTTGACGGACTTAAGGACCTTGAGGGCGAAGGCGGTACTGCAGACCAGCTTAAGGATGACTACACCTACCCCACAAACCGCGCTGCTTTTGATGCGGCTGCTGATGCACTTGACGTTTGTCTTACAAAAGCAAATCTTAACGATTTTACATACCGAAAATAAAGGAGTAATAAAAATGTATAACCACGAAAATCTTAACGGACGTGTTGCTGTTGTTACCGGTGGCGGCGGAGTTCTCTGCGGCGGCTTTGCAAAGGACCTTGCAAGACAGGGCATGAAGGTTGCAATCCTTGATTTAAGACTTGATGCAGCCGAAAAGGTTGCCGAGGAAATCAAGGCAGAGGGCTTTGAGGCAAAGGGCTTTGCCTGCAACGTGCTTGAAAAAGAAAGCATGGAAAAGGCACGTCAGGAAATTCTTGAAGCATACGGCACCTGCGACCTGCTTGTAAACGGTGCAGGCGGCAACAATCCCAAGGGCAACACAACAAAAGAAAAGTTTGAAATGTGTGACCTTGAAAACACCTGCGAGGAGGTTAAAACCTTCTTTGACCTTGACCCAAGCGGTATTGAATTTGTTTTCAACCTTAACTTCCTTGGCACACTTATTCCCACACAGGTATTTGCAAAGGATATGATTGGCAAGCCTTATGCTACCATCATCAATATCTCATCAATGAACTCATACAAGCCTCTTACAAAAATCCCTGCATACTCTGCAGCTAAAGCGGCTATTTCAAACTTCACACAGTTTATGGCAGTTCACTTTTCAGAGGTTGGTCTCAGAGTAAATGCAATCGCTCCCGGCTTCTTCTCAACAAACCAAAACAAGGCTTTGCTTTACAACGAGGACGGATCACTCACTCCCCGTAGCGAAAAAATTCTCGGACACACTCCCCTTGGCAGATTTGGTGTTCCCGAGGACCTTACAGGCTCACTCCTTTTCCTTGCAGATGAAAACTACTCGCGCTTTGTTACAGGTGTGATTATCCCTGTTGACGGTGGCTTCTCTGCATATTCAGGTGTTTAATTTATAATACCTATAAAAAATAAGGCTCTGTACCATTTCGGTACAGAGCCTTTTGTTATTGTCCTTTATTCAGTCTTTGCAGCCTCAAGCTCTTCCTTAATCTTGTTGTTTTCAATGATTTCCTGCTGGAGCTTTTTCTGCTTCTTGTTATAAACAAGGATAGCAATAACACCAACCACAACAAGGGCAGCAGCAACAATAGCAAGTGTAGCGGTTGAGTTATCCTCTACGTTGATTGTAACGCTGTCATAATTCATATAGTAGCAGCCATCAAATGCATTGTCTGCATAGTCTGTAAGGTTGCTGTGAACAACAAACTCCACAAGACTGTCACAGGATGCGAAGCAATGGTCGCCAAGGTCGCCTGCGCTCTCGGGCATTGAAACTGTCTTGATTGCATCACAATCATAGAAAGCCTCTGCACCGATGCTGTCAAAGCCGTCTGCAAATGTAATCTCTGTAAGAGCGTCACAGTTATAGAATGCCTTTTCGCCGATGTGCTTAATCTCCTAGGGAACTGCATAAGCGCCTGCTTTACCTGCGGGGTAAAGTGCGATTGTGTTGAATTCACCGTCATCGTTTGCAACAAGAACAATGCCACCAAGTGACTTAAATGCCTTATTCGCTGCATTTACGCCAATGCCCTGAAGTGCTGTACAGCCGTAGAATGAAAGCGCGTCAAACTCTGTAAGTGTTGCAGGAAGCTCAATTGAGCCAAGAGCAATACAACCGCTGAATGCATACTTTTCAATCTTTTCAACAGCAGGCATACTAACCTTAGTGAGTGCTATACAATTTGCGAAAGCATCTGCTGAAATAACCTTTACTGACTCAGGGATAGCAATCTCTGAAAGAGCTGCACAACCGCTGAATACTGCTGTGTTGATAACGTCAATGCCCTTTGAAAGAGTAGCCTTAGAAAGAACCTTACAATCCTTGAAAGCACCAATGCCGATGCTTGTAACTGAAGCGGGAATAGCTACCTCAACGATACCTGCGCCCTCAAAAGCATTGATACCAATAGTAACGAGTGTTGCGGGAAGAGTAACTGTCTTAACTGCCGCATTCTTAACAGCGCCATCTGCGATAGCTGTTGTGCCTTCTGCTACAACAACGTCAGCAACCTCACCCTTAACCTTATAAAGTACAGGACCTGCATAAACAACACCATTCTGTGCTGCGAACCATGCTGTACCGTCAAGAGCATCTGCCTCAACGTTTACAAGTGTTGCAGGGAATGTGATAGCAGCAACGTTCTTTGCAAGATCAAATGCGCCTGCTGTAACGTACTTTGTGCCTTCTGCTACTGCAACTGTTGTTGCGCCTGCTGCAACCATAATAAGGTGGTCACCATCTACACAATAAACTACGTTGTCAATAGCCTTGATATTCTTATTATCTTTATCTACGGTAATTGTTGCAAGTGCTGTGCAACCGCTGAATGAAGCAGCATTGAAATCCTTAACAGATGCGCCAAGGTTGATTGCCTTAAGCAATGCGCAATCCTTAAATGCATCCACACCGATTTTTTCAACGTTTTTGCCCAATGTAACCTTAGCAAGTGCCTTGTTGCCTGCAAATGCCTCTGCAGCAAGCTCTGCTACGCCGTCGCCAACGTTTACTGACTTAAGACCTGTGTTCTTAAATGCACCGTTTGCAACTGTGTAAACAGAAGCAGGAAGTGTAACGTCAACAAGTGAAGCACAGCCCTCAAATGCAAATGCACCGACGTATGTAAGGCCTTCCTCAATTGTGAGCTTTGCAAGCTTTGCTGCATTCTTGAAGGTTGCATTGTTAAGCTTGCTTACGTTTGCAGGAATTGTGAACTCTGTGATTACAGAATTTTCAAATGCCGAAATACCAATTTCTCTGAGAGCGGACTCCTCTGCAAGCTTAACAGCTGAGATTGCGCTGCCATAGAAAGCGTTGTCACAAATCTTTTCTACTGCCTGGGGAAGCTCAAATGTACCTGTCTTTGCAGCAGGGAAAACAATAAGTTCTGTGCCGTTTTTGTTGTAAAGAACGCCATCAACTGCTGAATAGTTCTTGTTCTTATCAGTAACTGTGATGCTCTCAAGCTTGCTTGCATTAAGGAATGAGTGAGAGCCTACTGTGTTAACGTTTTTGCCGAAATCAATTGTTGAAATCTGAGTGTTTGCAAATGCATAGTCAGCAACCTCTGAAAGAGTTTCAGCAAGCTTGATCTCCTTAAGTGACGTACAATCAGCAAATGCCTCGTAGCCAACCATTGCAAGTGTGCTTTCTGAGAAGTCAATTGACTCAAGTGAAGAGCAGCCCTTGAATGCGCCTGCGGAAACAAGACCCATTGCATCGTTCACCTTAACTGACTTAAGGTTTACGCAGTTCTGGAAAGCGTAAAGGCCGATTTCCTCAACGTCATAGCCAAGCTCAAGTGTTTCAATGCTTTCGCAGCCAAGGAAAGCGTAATCTTCAATGATTGAAACACCCTCGGGGATAACGATATCCTTAACCGCACCCTTGTATGAATAAAGAATTCTGCCAAGGCTGAGAGGACCATCGGGCATTGCATTTTCCCATGCAGAGCCTACGAATGAATCCTTTTCAACACTCTTCATATTCTTGTGCTCATCAACCTCTGTAAGTGCTGTACAGTCAGCGAAGCATCTTGCAGGAATCTCAGTAAGGTTGTCGGGAACCTTAAAGGACTCAAGTGATGTACAACCCTCAAATGCAGATGCACCGAGCTTTTCAATAGCTGAAATACCATCAAGCTCCTTAAGTGCTGTACAGCCCTTAAAGGCATTGTCACCGATAACGGTGATGTTGGTGTTAAGCTCTACCTTTTCCATTGTTGTGTTACCCTCGAATGCACCTGCACCGATAGAGATAACGCTGAGGTTACCGATCTTTTTAGGAACTGTAACTTCCTTTTCGTTACCTGTGTAACCAACAATCTGGATTGCTGAGCCCATCTCAACCTTGATGTACTCAAAATTTTCTTCTACCTCTTTGTTAAGCTCTATTTCCAATGCTGAGTAGGTTGTTTCCTCTTCCGCATAAACAGAAATAGGCGCTGCAGCGATAAATGCAAACACCATAATGAGTGCCATAAGGCTGCAGAGGGGCTTTTTAAATGCTGTCATAAAATAACGCATCCCTTCAAAAAGTACTTTTTACCGTAAAAAAGATAAGTGATAATCCACTTTACAGATAGAGTTATTATAATATAAACACCCCCGATTGTCAAGCAATACGCCCGACACCGAAGGTGTTTTAAAGCCTTAAAATTCAACAAATTTTATTATTCATTTATGTGTAATTTGCCACCATAGAAATATACAAAACGCCATTCTGTTCAATGTAACAGCCTAAGGTGTGCAAAGGCACGTCAAGTGAAATAAAGCAAGCTATTACACAATTTTTTCTGCAGAACGGACTGTGTTTTCGAGAAGCATTGTTATTGTCATGGGACCTACACCACCGGGAACAGGTGTAATGTATGACGCCTTTTTTTCAACCTCGTCAAAGCACACGTCGCCGCAAAGCTTACCCTCGGCATTACGATTCATACCAACGTCAACAACAACTGCGCCGTCCTTGACCATATCCGCTGTAACGAAATCAGCCTTACCTACTGCGGCAACAAGTATATCCGCCCTGGAGGTTTCCTCTGCAAGGCCTGCTGTCCTTGAATGGCAGATTTCAACCGTGCCGTTTTCCTTAAGCATGAGCATTGCCATAGGCTTGCCAACAATATTGCTTCTGCCGATAACAACACACCTTTTGCCTGCAACCGAAACGTTGTAATATTTGAGAATTTCCATAATTCCTGCAGGTGTACAGGGCAAGTATGTGTAGTCGCCAATCATTATGTGACCCACGTTAAATGGGTGGAAAGCATCCACATCCTTTTCGGGGTTAATTGAGTTGATAACTGACTGCTCATCAATGTGTGAGGGCAATGGGAGCTGACAAAGAATGCCATTGACCCTGCTATCGTTGTTAAGCTCATCAATAAGGCTAAGAAGCTGCGCCTGTGTTGTTTCCTCAGGCAATGCATACTCATAGGAATTAACACCGATTTCCTCGCATCCCTTTTTCTTGTTGTTAACGTACACCCTTGAAGCGCTGTTGTTACCAACAATAATTACTGCAAGACCTACCTGTATCCCTTTTTCATTGAGGGCCGCTACCCTCTCCTTAAGCTCTGCTCTTTTTGCTGCAGAAACTTCCTTACCGTTCATCAATTCAGCCATTATCTTCACCCTCCGTTGACTCTGCTTCAATAGCTATTTTCACTTTTTTTGAAGCCTTTTCTCTCGCAAGCTTTGCTTCCTTTTCCTCGCGGATTTCCTTAAAGGTTTTCTGTGCATCCTTGGGGAAATAATCAACGCCCTCAATGGGCACAGGATTTTTCTTAACCTTGATAAGCTTCACAACAAGCACTGCTGCGCAAACAGCAACAATCGCAAGAGAGAGCACCTGTGAAACTCTCAAATCTGTTGTGCCGATATACAGGCTGTCAGTTCTCAAGCCCTCAATAGCCGCTCTACCCAAGCCATACCAGATGCCGTAGCAAAGGAAAAGCTGACCGCTGAATTTGCGGAATTTTTTAAGTATTACGTACAAAACAAGGAAGCCCAGCATACACCAGACGAACTCATAAAAGAACGTGGGGTGAACGTGCAGATTACCCTTTTCAATAATGGTTGCCACGTCAGATATTCCTTCAAGACCGTACTTTTCAGGGTTGCGGGCAATATATGATACAATTTTCTCACTCATCATACCGTAATTACCGCCGGTAAAGGTACCAAATGCCTCCTGATTAGCATAGTTACCCCATCTGCCTATACCCTGACCTATAAGAAGCGACATACCCACAAGATCAAGAAGATTAAGGAAATTAAGCTTTTCAATTTTGCAGGTAATAAAGCCTGCAAGGATACCGCCTATAATACCGCCGTAGATTGCAAGTCCACCCTGCCAAATCTGAAAAATTTCAGCAGGATGAGCGCTGTAATAATCCCACTCAAAAATCACGTAGTAAGCACGCGCACCGATAATACCCGCAAAGGTACCGTAAATGAGCACGTCCACCATTTTTGAAAGATTCATTCGCCACGTGTAAGCAATTCTGCCGCCAAAAAGCGCCGCAAGAGTAAAGCCAAGGGCAATTATAATGCCGTACCATTTAATCTGCACAAAGTGTCCGCCAACAGTAAACTCGCAGAAAACCGATGAAACGTCAAAGGTTTTGTCAATACCTGCGAAGGTAACTCTGGCAAAATCTGCAAACCACTCTATCATAATTCACACTCCCGTGTTCAAATATCAAAAGCTATGTATCCGCTGTCAGCGGGAGCAAACAACGGAAAGGACTGCCTTGCTTTCGTCAAAGGACCTTAAAAGAACCTCGTTGACAAAAGAAAGCTTCATATTTTTAATAACCTCAAACTCGGAGAAAAGCTCCTCGTTTTCAAAATGAGAAACCACAAGACCATTTGCAAGGGTATCAATATCAGAAAAGGCTCTTACTGTTTTGCCGTATTGCTTCTTACGGACAGTTTCAAAATCCTCCTCAGATATAAGCGTCTTTTTAAGATTACTGAAGCACTCGTTGATTTTTCGTGCAACGGCCTTGGGGTCTGATGACTCGCCCGAAAAAATGGGTGCGGCATAGTTAAAGCCGTTGAAATATTCTGTTGCAAAGGTGCCGTTTATAAGCTCGCTGTCAAGAAGCTCCTTGTAAAGGGGTGACATCTGTCCTGCAGCAACGTCAAGAATAACCGACATTGCAACCTCCTCCGCAAGAGTTCTCTCAGGAGCATCAAGGCTTTCCTTGTAGCCGAAGCAGAAAACAGGAGTTGCAACAGGAAGGTGCGCCTCAACGTACTCTGTAACAATAGATTCGGGCTCATCCTTGAAGGCTCTTTCAACAGTAACAGGCTCTGCTCCCTCAAGAAGTCTGTCTGCCACCTCAAGAACCTCATCAACGTTGATGTTACCTGCAACTGCAAGTGCCATATTTGAAGGGTTGTAGAAGGTGTCATAGCAGGAGAAAAGCATCTCTGCAGTTATCTGACCGATAGACTCCTTTGTGCCCGCAATATCAATTTTAACAGGATGGTTGTGGTACATACCGCCAAGCATATTGAAAAGACACTCCCAATCAGGAGAATCCTTGTACATATCAATTTCCTGACCGATAATACCCTGCTCCTTGCGAACAGTTTCCTCTGTGAAATAGGGGTGCCTTACGAAGTCAAGGAGAATTTCAAAATTCGCCTTGAAATTGCCTGTGCAGGTAAACAAATAACAGGTTCTGTCAAAGCTTGTATAAGCATTTGCAGAGGCGCCTGTTTTGGCATAACGCTGAAAAGCATCAAGCTCCTCGCTTTCGAAAAGCTTGTGTTCAAGGAAGTGGGCTGTTCCCTCGGGAATCTCTATGAAATCATCCTTATCGCTACGCTTGAAGCGTGTGTCAATTGAGCCGTACTTAGTACCGAAAACCGCATAGGCAGATGTATATTCTGCCTTAGGATAAACATAGATTTTCAAGCCTGATTTGTGGTCAATGGCATAGTAGCCCTCACCAAGAATTTCATTTTCAATAAAGGTTACCTTGTTTTCACTCATCAGACTCACCACCCTCTGCAGTACCCTCAAGCATAAACACAGTATCAAGTGTGACCTGCTTTGCAACTTCAATTATTTCATCACGTGTAACAGACTTAAAGCCATCAATGAAGTATTCGGGTCTGTGATATGCACCTGATACGCATTGCGCCATAAACCACGAATCAAGTGATTCGGGACTATCGGACACGCTTTTAAAGCTATCCTCAAGTGCCTTTACTGATGCTTCAACGTCTTCATCGCTGAAGCTTCCGTTTTTAATATCCTCAAGCTGGTCAAGAATTGCCTGACGAGCCTTATCCTCATTTTCACTTTCAATGCCACTCTGAACCAGCATAACACCCTTGGGGCGCTGAAGTCGTGCGGAGCAATAGTAGCAAAGGCTCATTTTTTCACGCACAACGGTGAAAAGCTTTGAGTGTGGGCTGCCGCCGAAAAGATCGGACATAACACGACGTGCAAAATACATATCGTTTGCATTCTCCATACCCATTCTGAAGCCCATAACAAGCTTGCCCTGCTTAACTGCCTCCTGTTCCTTTTCATACTTAACCTCAGCCGCAGACTTCACAAACGTTGTTTTGCTTGTTACAGGTGCGCGGTTAAGTGTGCAGGTGTGCTCAACAAGGCTTTTGCGCACAAGCTCAAGGTCTGTATTGCCGCTTACGCAAACCACAATTTTAGCCTGAGAAAGCACCTCGTTATACGCCGCAAAAAGTGACTGTGGCGTTACCTGTGCAATTGCCTCGGCTGTACCAAAGCGATGTATGCCGTAAACGTCACCGCTGAACATAATTTCCTCACAGCGGTTTTTCGCATAGGCGCGCTTATCGCTGTTTTCAGAGGCAAGTCTTTCAGCAAGCAGACGCTTTTCACTTTCGACGTCATCTGCAGAGAAGGCCCCGTCAACAAGTCGCGGATTAAACAACACCTCAAACAACAGCTTACTGCACTCTGCAGTTATGCTTTCGCCATCAAACGCAAAGCGGTCATCAATGCAAGACACGCCCATTTTAAGCACCTGATGGTCACCTGTTTTTGAAACGTCCACAACAAGCTCTGCGCCGTAAAGCTTTGCAAGCTTACGCTCAATGCTTGTAAGGTCGGGATACCTTGCCGATGAGCGTGCAAGCACGTTAGGAACAAGAGCATAGGCTGATGCCTTTTCACACAAGGGCATTACAAAGCTGACTGTAACACAGGCAGACTTAAAGCCGCCTGCAGATATACTGCAAAGCTCAATAGCCTCCGATATATTTTCCTGTTGGAAAGTATACTCCATTATATCACATCCGTCAAAATGGTCACAATGACCGAATTTAAGCATTATGATACCATATTCAGGGAAATCTTTCCATAGTTTTTTGCTTTTTTCCATAAAATATCTCCTCTCAAAACATAGTTTTGGCAAGAGAATATAAAATAATCAAATAATGAGAGCCATAAAACCCCAAACCATTGACAAACATAATCTGCTGTGATAATATATTGCAGTTATTTATAATACTCTTATTATTAAAGGAGAATTCACATGTCAGGACATTCTAAATGGAGCACCATTAAAAGAAAGAAAGAAAAAACCGACGGCGCAAGAGCAAAGGTTTTTACTAAAATCGGTCGCGAAATAGCAATTGCAGTACGTGACGGCGGTCCCGACCCTGCAGGTAACTCCAAGCTTAAAGACGTTATTGCTAAGGCAAAGGCAAACAACGTGCCTAATGACAATATTGAAAGAATTATCAAAAAGGCTGCCGGTGAAAGTGACACCGCTAACTATGAGGAAATCATCTACGAGGGCTACGGTCCCTGCGGTATTGCAGTTGTTGTTAAAGCACTCACCGATAACCGTAACCGTACAGCAGGTGACGTTCGTCACTACTTTGACAAATTCGGCGGCAACATGGGTACTTCAGGCTGCGTTATGTTCATGTTTGATTACTACGGCGTAATCATCATTGAAAAGGAAGACGTTGACGAGGACAAGCTCATGGAGGATGCTATTGAGTGTGGTGCTGTTGACTTCATCACAGACGATGAGGATATCTTTGAAATTCGCACAGATGCAAATGACCTTGGCGCTGTTACTGCAGCACTTCAGGAAAAGGGCTATTCATTCGTAAGCAGCGAAACTGCATACATCCCCCAGACCTACACAAGAATTGAGGATCAGGATAACATGAAGGGTATGAGCAAGATGCTTGACCTCTTTGATGATAACGATGATATCCAGGGTATTTGGCACAACTGGGAGAACGAAGACGAATACGAAGGCTGATTTTTGCTTTTTAAGTATTGATTTTTCCTTGTGCTTGCTATATAATAGTAACACTTTATAGTTTATATTTACTTACGCTCAATTCGGTCATGCGACGGGTGGGTCCTGTGCGACGGGGCGCCGTGAACCATGTCAGGCGGGGAACCGAGCAGCATTAAGCGGGCCGTCCTGTGCGCCACAGTCCGCCTGCTCGTCGTGTGACCGAGTGGAGCGTAAGTTTTTTATTTGGAGCAGGTCAGGCATAGCCGACCACTCCATATTAAAACCACTCTTTGGGAAGTGAGTATTATGTACAGAGCTTTATACAGAAAATGGCGACCTCAGGTCTTTTCTGACGTTTCAGGTCAGAGCCATATCACAGACACCCTGATGAATGAAATTTCATCGGGCAGGCTTTCTCACGCCTATCTTTTCACAGGCTCCCGTGGTACAGGTAAAACAACCTGTGCAAAAATACTCGCCAAGGCAGTTAACTGCCTTAACCCGCAGAATGGAAGTCCCTGTAATGAATGTATGATTTGTCGTGGCATTGACGACGGCTCCATACTTGACGTTACCGAAATTGACGCTGCAAGTAACAACAGCGTTGACAATATCCGTGACCTGCGCGACGAAGTTAACTTCACCCCTGCCGCAGCAAAGTACAGGGTTTACATCATAGACGAGGTTCATATGCTTTCATCGGGCGCATTCAATGCCCTTTTGAAAACACTTGAGGAACCACCCGAGCACGTTTTATTCATACTCGCCACCACCGAGGTGCAGAAGCTTCCTGCAACCATTCTTTCACGTTGTCAGCGCTTTGACTTCAGGCGTATTCCCCCCGAGGATATTGCAGCGCGACTTCTCACAGTTGCACAGAATGAGGGACTTCAGCTTACAGAGGATGCTGCTTTGCTTATTGCACGAGTATCCGATGGTGCATTGCGAGATGCTTTATCAATCCTTGACCAGTGTGCAGGCTACAACGAGCCTATTACAATCACAACTGTGAGCAACGCTGCAGGTCTTCTTGGCAAGGACTATTTATTTGAGCTTTCAGATGCCATTCTCAATGGTGACAGCTCATCTGTACTCGGCATCATTGACAGACTCCACGCCTCATCCTGCGATATGGAAAGGCTTATGAGTGAGCTTGTTAACCACTTCAGAAATATAATGATTGCCAAAACAACACGAAGCCCCGAAAAATTCATTGTGTGCACACCCGACGAGCTTGAGCGTTACGTCAACAACGGCAAAAGCATCACCTACGGCTCTGTTCTCCACATAATGGAAACCTTGTGCAAGGAGGCTTCACAGCTTAAATACAGCGCACATCAGAGAGCACAGACAGAGGCAACCCTTATAAGACTCTGCTCCCCTGCTCTTTCAACTGATACAGAGGCTATTGTCCGCAGATTGGACGAGCTTGAATCACAGCTTATGCTTATAAAGGCACAGGGCATTACAGTTACTGCAGCCCCTGCCGAGCCCAAACCACAGCCTGTAGTAAACGAAGTCCCCAAGGCTCCGATTATCCCAAAAGCACCCACAGAGCCTGTTAAGGAAGCGGCTCCCACACCTGAGGCAGCTCCTGTTGTTGAGGCTGTATCTGATTTTGATGATGCTCCCTTTGACGAGCCCCCTGCAAAGGATGATTACGGCTACAGCGAGCAGCCTGTACAGGAACAGCCTGTTGCAGAGGCAACCAAGGAGGTTGTCAGCAGCACACCTGTTGACACAGGCATCGTATCAGAAACAGATAAGGCAATTCCCTTTGCTGCTTGGGAGAACACCCTTAATCAGCTGTCAAAGATAAACAGACCTCTTTATCCTATGCTCATCGGCTCAACCGCATTCAGAGCAGGTAACACGGTATTTATAAAGGCAAAGAACACCGCCTTCCCCCTTATGTTCTCACAAAAGACTCATTCAGAGTCCATTGCAGAGGCACTTATGAGGGCAACGGGCGAAAAGCTTAAGCCTATGATATACAATGACGGTTCATCGCCTGAGGCAGAGGAAGGCATTGAGCCCATTGATTCATTCATTTCAAAGCTTAACAAACACCAGATTGATTATCTGGTTGAAGAATAAAAATCTTAAAAGGATGGTAGAATATAATGAAAGCAAGAATTCCTAACCAGGGCGGCAATTCACAGGCTGCTATGATGAAAAAGCTGCAGGATATGCAGGCAGAAATGAACCGCACACAGCAGGAGGTTGAGGAGGCAGAATACTCCGCAAGCGCAGGCGGTGGTGCTGTTGAGGTTAAGGTTAACGGCAAGCACGAAGTTCTTGAGGTAAAGATTCAGCCCGACGTAGTTGACCCCGATGACGTTGAAATTCTCTCTGATATGATTATTGCCGCAACAAATGAAGCAATCCGCAAGGCAATTGACACAATGGAGCAGAGAATGGGTAGCGTAACAAGTGGTCTCAACTTACCCGCAGGCTTGGGTTTTTAATTATGGCTTATGACGTGGCCGCACTTGAAAAGCTTATTGAGCAGTTCCAGAAGATACCGTCAATCGGTAGAAAAACTGCACAAAGAATGGCATTTCACGTGCTTGATTTATCAGATGAGGGCGCCAAGGAATTTGCTGATGCAATAATTGATGCCCACACAAAAATTCACCGATGCTCTCTTTGCTTCAACCTGACGGAAAACGAGCTGTGCCCCATTTGCGAAAGCAACAACCGCGACAAATCAACTGTTTGCGTTGTTGAGGAGCCCAAGGATGTTCTTGCAATGGAGCGAATGAGAGAATACAAGGGTGTTTACCACGTATTACACGGCGCAATTTCGCCCATGAATGGTATAGGCCCCGACCAATTGACCATAATGAACCTTGTGGAGCGTGTTGCTTCAGGTGAAATAAGCGAGGTTATTATGGCAACAAACCCCACTATTGAGGGTGACACCACCGCAATGTATATCAGCAAGCTGATAAAGCCATTCGGTGTTAAGGTTACACGACTTGCTTACGGCATTCCCGTGGGCGCAGATATTGAATATGCCGACGACGTTACACTTATGAGAGCGTTGTCAGGCAGAAGCGAATTATAAAATTAAGGAGGGATAGTCGTGGCAAAAGCAGAACAGAAAACAGTTGCACAGAACAAAAAGGCGTACCACGACTATTTCGTTCTTGAAACCTACGAGGCAGGGATTGAGCTGTTCGGTACAGAGGTTAAATCTGTACGGGCAGGCAAGCTCAACCTGAAGGAATCTTGGTGCAACGTAGTAAACGGAGAAATGCTTGCCAATGGGGTGCATATCTCCCCCTACGAGCTTGGTAACAGAT
>JAGBTL010000148.1 GCA_017631355.1 Clostridia bacterium | reverse complement strand
CGACACCAAAACTCATTCTGCGGTCAATCTTAAGGAAATCGTCAAAAACCTCCATACACTCTGTAACCTTACCAAAGGCTGCATACTGACCATCAAGGAATGTGCAGTCACCATAGCAGATGAAGAATTGACTACTTGCTGAGTTGGGATTTGATGAACGTGCCATAGAAATAACACCACGTGTATGTGAAAGTGTGTTGTTCACACCGTTGATTCTGAATTCACCCTTAATGTTTTCGTCGCTACCACCACAGCCTGTGCCCTCGGGGTCGCCACCCTGTGCCATAAAGCCATCAATAACTCTGTGGAAGGTGAGGCCGTTGTAAAAGCCGCTCTTTACAAGCTTTAAGAAGTTTTCGCAGGTAACGGGTGCCTGCTCGGGGCAAAGCTCAATAACAAACTCGCCGCCGTTTTCCATAGTAACCTTTACTTTTTCCATAACTGTCTCCTTAGTTCATAACGTAATTCTCGTTGTTATTTGCAGTTGTTACAGTTTTCATAACAAGGTCAGAGCCCTCTGTTTTGGGTGAGGTAATGCTTGATATATATGAATAGCTGTAATCTGCTGAAACAACGTCAGCTGTCTGACCGTCAAGTGTGAGAACAACCACACCGTTTTTGAACGCCATTGAGTTAATGATAGATCCGTCAGTTTCGCTGAGAGCGGGAATATTAAAAATCTTACCGTAGGGAAGCTTCTGTCTGTCAGCAAAGCCTGATGAGCCCACAGGATACTCGCCCTTGCCGTACGTGTAGTCAGCAAGTGTAATTGTAATTACAATGTTGCCGCCAACAATAGTCTGCTTGATTGATTTGATGTCAGACATTTCAAGCTTGCAGGACCAACCAAGGTTGTTTACGGGGAAATATGTGTAATGGCTGTTTGAGGTTTTAGCAACAGTCTTTTTTTCTGTCTGAGGCTGATAAACCTCAACAGCAGACTTTTTCATTTCCTCAAGCTCTTTTTTAGTAGCATCGTCAAGAAGTGTGTTGTAGGGGAAGGAGTTCATAACGCTGACAAGTGTATTAACGTAGTCCTTGTACTCCATATTTGTAACGTTAAGCTTTTTATCAGGGGCACCTGTTGTTGTAACCTTGATGGAGGGGCAAACCAACGTTGTTGTTCTTGTAAAGCCGGGCTTTGTTGTTTTAACACTGTTAAGCTTTTCTGTAAAAAGCTTTAACAAAACATCGTTGCCTACAACGCTGTCAAGGTCTGCAGCCACGCGAAGCATCTTCTGTGCATCAAGGAGAGTTACCTGACCGTCAAGGTCAATATCATAATCCTCCTCAGCAAGCTCAATGCCTGCAGCTGCCTTCAAAAGCTTGGATGCATCAAGTGTAGAATATGCGCCGTCATTGTTAACGTCGGCTCTGTTCATCATTGTAACAAATGCAGCAACCTCCTCATCAGAATACTCTGCTGCTGATACGGAAAAGCTCATTGCTGACATCAATACACCTACAACAAGCAATATTGATAAAAACTTCTTCATAAAAATCACCTTTCTTTTATATCCTACTTAAAGTTGAATGCTGCCTTCAGGAACAACAGCGTTTGCTCAACAATGAGCTCGTCGCTGTCCTCAACCTGCTTGCCCGTGTAAATAAAGAAGCGCTCTTTATAGTAGGGACACGCAGTAGAAAACTGCAGCATCATAAACACGTTGTCCAGAAGATATGCGAAAAATGCGGGGTTAATGTCCTTACGAACCTCGCCTGTTTCCTGTGCAACGGCAATTGTGCGTGTGTATATTGATGCGGTAACCGCCTCAATACGCTGCGAAAGCTGGTTCAGAAACTCTGTGTTGCCACCTGTTGTAAGCGAACAGTAAAGCTGCACAAGCTCCGGCTGCTCCTTTGAAAACTGAAGCAGAGTGCGGATTATTTTTTCCGCCTTTATGAGGATGTCCTCCTCAGAGGGGGCTAGCTCCATCAGCATATCCTCCAGCGTGGATAAGCCGTCGTGCATTATGTAGGTAAACAGCTGCTCCTTGTTGTCAAAGTATTTGTAAACAGCACCTACACTTATTCCCGACTTTTTTGCAACCTGCATAATTGAGGTGTTTTCAAAGCCGTTTTCGGCGAACTCCTGACGGGCAACTCGCAAAATACGTTGGCGCTTTTCCTCCGGCAGATTACCAAAGGCAGTCTTACATAATTGATTATTAGTTTCCGTTTGAGCTCACCTCTCGATACAATAATCCATAGTACACTTTATAATAACATTTATTATAAAAAAAAGCAATGAAAAAACGCAAAAACGCCCTCCAAAAATGGCTGACGTTTTTTGGTAAGTGTTTATAAAAAATCCAGCCCTAATCCTGCTGCTCACATTGTCCGTTAAGGTCAATCTGCACCGTCAGGTGGCTTATTCCATGCTCTGCGCTAAGGCTCTCCACCTGCGCCTTTATCCTTGCATAATCCGTCATATCCGCCCTTTCGCACACTCTCACGTGGAGGCTTGCCATAATCCGCTCACCGTCGAGGCTCCACACGTGAAGGTGGTGCACGTCACGAACACCGTCAATAAGATACAGCTCCTCTCTGTAACGCTGCACGTCAAAGCCCTCGGGGCTTTTTTCAAGGAGTATCGTGAACACCTCTTTTATAGTTTTCACCGAGTGAACTATAAGGAACGACGCTATACAAAGCGATAAAATTCCGTCAATAAAATACCACTTAAAGGCATATATAAGTGCGCTGCCGATAAGCACCGCAACCCAGCCAAGCACATCCTCAAGCAGATGTATGCTGACTGCCTTCTCATTGGCTCCTGTGCCCTTATGTGTTATGAAAACTGCCACACCGTTTACAACAACACCGAACACCGCCACAACAAGCATTGCTCCGCCCCTGACCTGTTGAGGCTCACCAAGGCGCATAACTGCACCATAAACCACGAAAACGCTGCTTACAACAAGCAGTGCCGAGGTCGTTATGGCAGAAAGCAGACTATAACGCCTATAGCCGTAGGTATATTTTTCATCGGGCGCCTTTTTGGACAGCCTTTCCATAACGTAAGCAAAGCCAATGGCAACGCAGTCCCCCAGGTCGTGAACCGCATCGGACAAAATAGCAAAGCTATTGGTGAAAAAGCCGCCGAAGATTTCAACAAAAACAAAAAACAGGTTCAGAAAAAAGGCCGTAAGAATCTTTTTATCCGAGCTGTAGCTGTGGTGTGGATGAGGACAGCTATTTGTTTCCATTAAGTACAAAACCACCTTCCGTTTAATTCAGTACAATTTTATTTTATGCCATTTTTATCTGTTTGTGCTGCATAAGACACAAAATTCAAAAAACATTTACCATTCGGCAAAATAATATAGCAAAACAATTCACAATTTATTATTGAATTATATTTGTTTATATATTATAATGTATTTGTATACGCATATTTAAACATAGGAGGTTTTTGTATGACACAGAAGCGTTTTTCTGCAAGGATTGCTCTTACAATCATTGCAACTCTGTTGATCATCGGCACATTGTGCACAGTTGGCCTTGCCGCTTCATTTGAAGAAATGAACAAGGGCAACTACAGCGGTGCATACGGACCAGCTGTCCCCACCGATGAGAAGCTCAACGCAAAGGTTTCACAGTACAAATTCAATGGCGACGAGGGTACACTCTACTTTATGCAGATCAGTAAGGGTAAGCCCAACGCATATTACGCTGTTGAAATTTTCACCGATAACGACGGTGACGGTGTAATCAGCTCTGCTGACACCAAAATCAGAAGCTTTTCAAAGCAGTTTTCAACTACTGCAGGCAACACTCCCCTCAAAATCAAGTGGGAGTTCAAAACCACAGTAAGCGGAAATTACCTTGGCAGATGCTATACCTACTACGAAACAAAAAAGGATAGCACAACAACACAGACTGCCGACACAGCCTCAATGAGCACGTTCAAAATTAACATTGACCGTGTTGGTACCAAGGTTGTAGCACTCAAATCACTTGTAAACTCCGCAACAGGACCCAAGCTCACATGGGAACCCCTTCCCACAGGCTCAAAGTACAACGTGTACAGAAAGGCTGCAGGTGCCAAGAGCTGGACATACCTTACAACACTTGCAGGTGCAGCATCATCCTACGTTGACACAACAGCAAAGAGCGGCACAACCTACACCTACACAGTTAAGTGCAGCGACGGCAAGTTCGTAAGCAAATATGACACGAAGGGTCTTACAATCAAGTGCCTTTCAATGCCTAAGATTTCTGTTATAGGCTCAGGCTCAGCAGGCACAGCAGTTGTTAAGTGGGATGCTGTTACAGGTGCAAACGGCTACTACGTTTACCGCAAGGGTGGTAACCTCAGCAACTACAGCTGGAAGCTCATTGCCACAATCAAAAACGGCAAAACAGTTTCCTATACAGATACTACTGCTACAAGCACAGACTGGAACTACACATATACTGTAAAGGCATTCAGCGGCTCAACAGTAAGTGCATATAATTACAACGGTGTTGACTTTGACTACATCAAGGCTCCCACACTCAAAAGAGCCTCCTCCGGTTACGGTGGAATGCTTGTTGAGTGGGCAAACACCAACGAAAACGTTACAGGCTACTACGTTTACCGTCTTAACGGCAAAACATGGAAGTATCTTGGCAGCACAACTGCAAAGTCCTTCCTTGACAAAACTGCACAGTCCACAAAGAGCTACACCTACACAGTAAAGGCATTTTCCGATACTAACGTTGGCGGCTACAACACAAAGGGTATTACAGCAAAGTACCTTGCTGCTCCCGTGCTTGCATCAAAGGTTACCTTTGACTCCAACTACCGCTCAATCGTTAGCTGGAGCGCAGTTGAAGGTGCAAACGGCTACGTTGTTTACAGAAAAATCAACAACGCAAAGTCATGGACAGCAATTCAGGACATCCGCGACGGCAAAACAACCGTTTTCTATGACGCAAGCAAAAAGGCAAGCGGTAACACATATACCTACACCGTAAGAGCCTACGACAAGTCAAACCTTTTCAGCTTCTTCAAGGCTGAGGGTATGTCAGGCGTATGCCTTGCAAAGCCTGTATTCACAGCAGGACAAATAAGCACCGAGGACAACTCTCTTGCAATTCAGGTTGCATGGGGCGAAATCAACGGCGCTACAAAGTACAGCATTTACAGAAAGGCTGTCAACGAAAGCTGGACGTCACAGCATTGCATCGCAACTGTTACAGATACCTCTTACATTGATACAGACCTTGTAAACGGCTCAACATACGAATACGCAGTGCGTGCTCGTAACGAGCTTGGCGACGTAAGTGCCTTCTACACAAAGTCAGCTACTGCAATTACTGTTCCCGTTATGTCAAACGTTGTTGCAGTAAGTAACATTCAGTCAAAAATCTCCCGCGCTTCATGGAAGGCTGTTGAGGGTGCAGAATCCTACAACGTTTACAGAATGCCCAAGGATGGCACTGAATGGGAGCTTATTGCAAACACCACAGCTACATTGTATACAGATGATTCCGAGGGCGCATCAACAACAGCTTACTACTACGCAGTAACAACTGTTATCGGTGAGCTTGAAAGTGCAAAGTCTGCTCCCATGGGCAACTTCGCAGAGGTTACTCTTGAAGCATCTGTTGTAGACGATGGTATCAAGCTTGATTGGACAAGTTCAAAGTACACAAAGGCTACCATCGCTCGTTCAACAGACACAGAGCAGAACGTAACAATTGATGCCTTCACAAACGGCGTATTCACATACACCGACACTCTTGCAGAAAAGGGCAAGACCTACACCTACACAATCACCGTT
>JAGBTL010000147.1 GCA_017631355.1 Clostridia bacterium | reverse complement strand
GTTCTTGTTTAACGACAAATTTCAAAAGCAGGCAGGAAACACAACTGCCGCAACCTTTCTTTTTTCTTTCATAAGCAGTATATCGGGCTTGATTTTTCTGCTTGTAATCAACAAATTTCAGATTGATGCCACTCCATTCACATTACTGATGGCATTTCTTACATCTGCAAATATAATTGCCTACAACTTCTGTTCGCTCAAGGCAATTGAGCACATCAATCTGTCGCTTTATTCTTTATTCGCAATGCTTGGCGGAATGGTTCTCCCCTTTGTGACAGGAATAATATTCTACGACGAACCACTTACGCTTGGAAATACAATTTGCCTTGTTCTTATTTCAATTGCATTGGCTTTGACTGTAGGCAAAGGGAATAAGAAAAACAAGCTTGCCACACTTTACTATGCAGGGGTGTTCGTACTCAACGGTATGGCAGGGGTGCTTTCAAAGATTTACGCTTCAGGCGATTACGCAAAATGCAACGAGGCTGTTTTCAGCATCTGGGCAGCCTTTTTCGGGGCATTAAGCACAGGTATAGTTCTTGTTATACTTCGCAAGAAAATGCCTAAAATAAACAAAAAAGCCTACTTATTAGGCACGGGCTACGGAGCTATTAACAAGTTGGCAAACTATATTTTATTAATTGCGCTTGCTGTTTTACCTGCATCTGTTCAGTACCCCTTTGTTACAGGTGGCGTTATGATTGTTTCCACAATTATCAGTCTTATATGCGGTCAAAAGCCGTCAAAGAAAGAGGTTTTTGCCGTTCTTCTATCATTCGCAGGTATTATGGCGCTTGTTTTAATAAAATGATATTTGCAATATAGCACAAAAACATTGATTTTAACGTAAAAGAGGTCTATAATATAGGCGAAAATTTTGAGACGAGGCGATATTATGAATATATGGCACGATATTAACCCTGACAGAATTTCACGCTCATCATACGACGCTGTAATTGAAATTTCAAAGGGCAGCAAAATGAAATATGAGCTTGACAAGGAAACAGGTCTTTTAAGGCTTGACCGAGTTCTTTACACATCTACACACTATCCTGCAAACTACGGCTTTATTCCGAGAACCTACGCAAAGGACAACGACCCTCTTGACGTGCTTGTGCTTTGCTCCGAAAAAATTGAACCTATGGCAATTGTTGAATGCTATCCTATCGGTGTTATAACAATGCTTGATAATGGCGCACCCGATGATAAAATCATATCAATCCCCTTTAACGATCCTACATACAGCTCATACAAGGACATTAGTCAGCTTCCCCCTCACGTTTTTGATGAAATGAAGCATTTTTTCTCAGTGTACAAAACACTTGAAGCAAAGGACACTGCAATTGATGAGGTACGCGGTGTACTTGATGCTGTTTCAATAATTGAGGACGCTATTGAGGAATACAAAATCAAATTCTCTAAATAAGAAAAAACACTTAAAAAATATGCAAAAATCTCTTGCATTTACTATAAGTTTGTGGTAATATATTTGACTGTATGAATGGTTAAAAAAGGAGGTGCCCACATGCCCAATATTAAATCTGCAAAGAAGAGAGTACTTGTTAACGCAACAAAGGCTGCTAACAACAAGTCAGCAAACTCTGCTCTTAAGACTGCTCTCAAGAAAGCTAACGCTGCTATCGAGAACGGTGATGCTAACAAGGCTGAAGCTGTTAAGGTTGCTGTAAAGAAGCTTGACCAGGCTGCTGCTAAAGGTCTTCTTCACAAGAACAACGTAGCTCACAAGAAGTCTCAGCTTGTTAACAAACTTAACAAGTCAAACTAATTTGGCTGAAAGAAGAACCCCGCAACGCTCGTTGCGGGGCTTTCTTTATGTTATTTTAATTTACTGTAATCCTTAATAATTTCAATACTGTTCTTGCGACGCTTTTTGCGCTGTCTGTTCTTCTTGGTAAGGACAAAATAAGCAATTGCACCAACAACTGCAAGTATAAGGAAAGCAACAAAGAGCTTTGATTCCATAAGCTTTTCAAGCCAACTGAACATTGCCCACAAATAGTTTTTCTTAACGCTTTGCTGTGCAACAAGTGTAATTTCAGCAATTTCAACGTCATTGTACATTAGCTTGGCATCACCAACAACGTCGCCCTGCTTGACAGGTGCTTTTATTTCTGTGGGGAAATCCTCGGCATATTCAACAGTCATATCCTCAATATCAATCTGCTTGTGGATGATTGTTGAAATATCCTTTTGCGGTACAAGGGCAACGTAATCAGAGCCTTGTCCATACTTTACCTTTATTTCACCGATATTATAAGACGTATCAGCAACTATTCTCATTCGGATGTTTGAAAAAGCCCATTTAAGAAGATACCTGCACATAAGGTATGAGGTATTTCTGTTTTCACCATCAAGAGGATAGTTTGTTTTACCACCCATTGCAATGGCAATGTAGGTATATCCGTCCTTTGTGGCACTTGTAACAAGGCAGGAGCCTGCTTTATCCGTAGCGCCCGTTTTAAGACCAATAGCACCGTCGTAGAAATAATATGAATAGTTATTTACAAGCGGATTTGTGTTATAAAGATATCTTACGTCGTCATACTTGTTGGTTTTGGGCATTGTTTTGCCATATTTAGATGATATTTTTACAATGTTATCATTAGCAAGTGCGGCTTTACTGATAAGGTACATATCATAAGCAGTTGTCTGATTCTGTTTATCATTATCAAAGCCCTTAACGCTTTTAGCATCAAGTCCGTGAGCATTTGCGAAGTGAGTGTTTTTACACCCGAGTGATTTAACGTACTCGTTCATTTCATCAATAAACTTCTGTTGATCACCCTTACCGAAATGGTCAGCTATAACCGCAGCTGCATCGTTAGCGCTTGGAAGGAACATACCGTAAAGCAGCATTTCAAGGGTAGTAATCTCCCCTGCCTTAAGCCCCATAATAGTGCTGTACGTTCCGTTAAGGCTTTCAATAGCCTTTTCAGAGCAAGTAATTTTTGTGTTAAGGTCACTTGTTTTATTAAGCGCAACCATTGCAGTTACAATCTTCACAAGTGAAGCAGGAGCAGTTACCTTATCAGCGTTTTTTGAATAAATAACCGTGTCGGTATCTGCATTAACAAGCAATGCAATATCAGGTGTGTATTTAGGTGCTTCAATATCATAATTACCGTTGATGGTTTTAACTGCATCATCCTCTGCGGCAACACCCAAAATACCGAACGGACCAAT
>JAGBTL010000146.1 GCA_017631355.1 Clostridia bacterium | reverse complement strand
TATAATTTTCACTTAATTTCATACAAGCTACCTACTTAGTCGTCAATATCGTTGCAATCGGGACAATCACACAGAACTGTACCATCGTTGAAAATGTAATAATGGTAATCGTCTGTTGTTTCGCTGTTTTCATAGTCAGCAAAGGGACAAACGGGAATTTCTTCGTTTGTAAGGTACCAGAAGAACTTGTTATCCTTAAGGCGCTCTTTTTTAAGGTAATTACCATATATTTCGCAGCCGTTTTTGTAGCCGTCTGTATCGTCACCGCAGTTAGGCTTTGTTTTATCACGGTAGCCACCACGAACGTCACCAATTGTAAAGGCCGCATCCTCATCTGTAACAAGAATAAAGCAGCTCTCGCCCACGTATGAATCATCACCATTACCTGTAACACCGTCACCGGTATAAGTGGTTTTGTGAGCCTCGGGAACCTTGGCAAAGTCAATAAACTTCTGGCTTCTGCCGTTATCAATCATACCTGTCATAACCTCTTGCACGAGAGATTTAACAACAACGCGCTGATTGTTACAGTCTTTTTTGGCCTGTGCCTTATAGCCAGAGGTAAACACAGGAACACCAACTGCAGTAAGTATTCCAAGAACAATAACAACAATCAGAACCTCAACAAAGGTATATCCCTTTTTGGAACGTAAAAAGCTATATAACATATTATTCCACCTCTTCAAAATATATTTTATCACATAAAAAAAGCAAAAGCAACTTTATATTGTAAAACTTTTTGTAAATGAAAAAGGAATTGCCGAAGCAATTCCTTAAATAAATTTCTGCTATTATGAGCCGTGAACCTCTTCAGAGCCTGACTTGTTACAAACGGTTGTAACCTTATAGCCCTCTTCATCTGCACCGAAATCGGTTTCATCAATAGTAACTACAATTGTATTACCTGCAAAGGGACAAATTGGGGGATGCTGGAAAAGACTCTCAAGAGTATCAACGTCAAGTGTTGCACCCGAGTTCATTGTCCATTCACCGCCATCTGCATCTGCGTTGGTTGTGATTGTGTAAACGTCGCCCTCCTTGAGCTTGATAACACCGCCCATTTCCGCATTATTGAGCTGAGACTGAATCTCACGCTGGTTGCCGAGACAAGTTTTGGTACGAGCATTTCTGGTAACTGCAGAGAAAATCGGAACCGCAACTGCAACGAGGATTGCCATAATAACAACAACTATCATAAGCTCAACAAGTGTAAAGCCTTTTTTAGATTTTAATAATTTAAACATCATAAACACTCCAAAAAATATGTTTCCGTGAATAAAACGAAACTCTTGTATTAGAATTATATCACACTTGTCAATATTTGTAAACACCTTATTCATTGATTTTTACAACAAATTTACACCCTTAACACGCCTTAGATTCGTGCATATTATGCACAAAAAAACTCCCGGGATAACCCGGGAGAGTTTTTATGGTTTTAATTAGTCAGCGTTGTGAGTTTCGTCAGCACCGCCACAAACTGTTGTGATCTTGAAGCTTTCAGCCTCTGAACCTGTAAGGTTAGCCTTAGCTACTGTAACAGTAATTGTGTTGCCTTCTACGGGGCAGTAAGGAACTTCCTGGAAGAGCTCTTCAATGATAGCAACCTTAGCTGCGTCGCCAGCCCATGTACCGCCATCAGCGTCAGCGTTTGTTGTAAGAACGAATTCATCGCCTGCAGCGAGCTTAAGGATACCTGACATTGAGTTGTTATTGAACTGTGCCTGGATTTCTCTCTGGTTAGCAAGGCAAGTCTTTGTACGTGCATTCTTTGTAACAGCTGAGAAAATCGGAACTGCAACTGCAACGAGGATAGCCATGATAACAACAACGATCATTAATTCAACGAGGGTGAAACCCTTTTTGCTCTTTAAAAGTTTAAACATATTAAAGAACTCCTTTCAAAAAATTAAATAATTTTTTAATATTACCGGTAAGTATTTCACCCCACCGTAATACCACTTTCATGAGCTCCGGTTACGTTAAACCCTTTCGGGAATGTTCCGTACCTTTGCTACACCCACATAATAGCATAGCCTCCACAAAATGTAAACCCCTTTTTTAGGTTTTTTGTATCTTTTTACCATTTGCACAATTGTCACGGTCCTGTTTTGGGCATTTTAACCGCAATTTTCCGTATTTTGAACGAGAATATTACGAAACTTGAAAAAATGGCAAATTGCAAATGGCAAATTGCAAATTCAGGGGCTACGCCGTTATTATAAAAAATGTTATTTATCGTTATAATAATTCTTCTTATTCTTCCGATGTTTTTTTGGAAGTCCTTACAATAGAATATAAAATCTTTTCTATTTCAATACATTCCTGTAAAATAGAATCCAATTCCCTGTCTGTAAGTTTATTCGTAGCATTTAATAATTTCAACCAAAACTTTGTTTCAGCTGCTTCCTTAAGTGCAATGTTCATTTTTGATGCAAAATCAGCCCTACTTTGGGCCTGCTGTGCTTCTGCTACATTCGCACCAATGCTTGTTCCTGATTTTAAAATCTGTCTTGACAAATCAAATTCTTTTTTATTTTCGATTAGATAATCTTTCAAATTAACTATCCTTACCGCAAAATCAAACGTCCTTCTTTCTAAATCATTTTGCATTTTCACCACTCCCAAATATTCATTTTACAAACAACGCGTCAGCGTTCCTTAATTTGCAATTTGCCATTTGCAATTTGCAATTTCTTTTTAACCTTTTTCATCATAACGAAATATGCCGGTATAAGGAACAGGTCGGCAGCGACCCATGCAACTGGGTTTGCAACACAAGCGGCAGCATATCCCAGAGTGTTCACAAAGCCGAAGCCCATTATTGCACGTGCAACAAGCTCAAATATGCCTGCAAACATGGCAACTGCGCTGTAGCCAAGACCCTGCAGAGAGTTCCTGAACAGGAACAGCAATGAAAGAATCAAATAAAAGTAGCTACCCATACTTATGTACTGCTGTGCAAGTCCTATGACTGTTGTTTCGCTTCCGTCAATAAATAACTGTGAAATATAGGGTCCAAGGAAGTTGGCAACACACATACCTATAACGGTGTAGCAGGCTGCAAGTATAACTCCCCTGCCGATACCCTTTTTAATTCTGTCGTATTTGCCTGCGCCAAGGTTCTGTCCGCAATAGGTTGTCATAGCAGCACCGATTGTTTCTGATGGCAGCACAATCATAAGCTGTGTTTTACCGCCTATTGTAACTGCGGCAATAGCGTCGGCGCCAAGTCCGTTAACACAGGACTGAAGCATAACGGAGCCGATTGCGGTTATGGAAAACTGCATTGCCATAGGCAGACCGTTTGACAAAAGGTTTTTTATAAAAGAAAAATCAATTGCTCGGGTTTCTTTTGTTACGTGGAGCACAGGGAAGCTTCTTTTAACGTAAATGAAGCAAAGAACACCTGAAATGAACTGTGACACAACAGTTGCAACTGCCGCACCGCGAACACCCATGTGGAATACCGTTATAAGAAGGATATCCAATCCGATATTAAGTACCGATGAAAACAGCAGGAAGTACAAGGGTGTGCGGGAATCTCCCAAGGAGCGCACAAGTGCCGCAAGGAGGTTATAAAACATAGTGGCACCAATACCTGCAAATATTATTATAATGTAATTATATGCATCTGTGTAAATATCCTCAGGTGTATTAAGCAGCTTAAGGAGAGGATTTGTCAGCAAAACCGCACCAAGAGTGAGCACCACGCCCAGCACCACCGACACGTAGGTTATGTTTGCAACGTATTTTTTCAAGCCCTTTTCATCCTGTGCGCCAAAGCGCTGTGCAACAGGCACCGAAAAGCCTGTGCAAAGCCCGATAACCGAGCCGATAACCAAAAAGTTAAGTGAGCCTACAGAGCCAACGGCAGAAAGAGCCGTTTTACCAACAAACCTACCAACAATAATAATGTCAGCCATATTATAAAACTGCTGAAAAAGGTTACCCACCATCAACGGCAAGCAAAATCGCAGAATATTTTTCATGGGACTGCCGGTGGTCATGTCCTTGGTCATATATACACCTCGTTTTCACTTAATAATCAACCTAAATAATTTATCATAATTTTAACTTTGATGTCAATATAAAAAGCCTTGCCGAAGCAAGGCTTTTAAAATTATTTTGCAACGATGTTGATAATCTTGCCGGGAACGTAGATTTCCTTGATGATAGCTTTACCTGCAAGGAACTCCTGCACCTTTTCATCTGCCTTTGCAGCTGCAATTGCCTGCTCTGCAGTTGAATCCTTTGCAATACTGATTGTTGCACGGAGCTTGCCGCAAATCTGAACGGGCACCTCAATTGTTGCATCAACTGTCTTTGCCTCGTCAAACTCAGGCCACTGTGCTACTGCAAGGAGACCCTCACCACCAAGAACCTCCCAAACCTCTTCTGCAACGTGAGGTGCAAAGGGATCAAGAAGCTTAACAAAGGTTTTAAGCTCTGCCTTTGTGAGTGAGCCTGCATCGTAAATTTCATTAAGAAGTGTCATAAGTGAAGCAATAGCTGTATTGAACTTCATATTTTCAATATCCTCAGACACCTTTTTGATTGTCTTGTGGAAGGGTACCTCAAGCTTTGCTGAATAGCCGTCGCCATCAACAACAATATCAAGAAGGTTCCACACTCTGTCAACAAAGCGCTTGCAGCCCTTAACGCTGCTTTCACTCCAGGGAGCAGCCTTCTCATAGTCACCCATAAAGAGCACGTATGTACGAAGAACGTCTGCACCGAGTGAATCAACAACCTCGTTGGGGTCAACAACGTTACCCTTTGACTTTGACATCTTTTCACCGTCAGGACCAAGGATAAGACCCTGTGCTGTTCTCTTTTTATAAGGCTCTGCGAAGGGAACCTCACCGATATCATAAAGGAACTTGTGCCAGAAGCGTGAGTAGATAAGGTGACGTGTAACGTGCTCCATACCACCGTTGTACCAATCAATGGGACCCCAATAGCTGAGCTTATCCTTATCAGCAAATGCGCTGTCGTTGTGGGGGTCAATGTATCTCAAGAAATACCATGATGAGCCTGCCCACTGAGGCATTGTGTCAGTTTCACGCTTTGCAGGTGCGCCACACTTGGGGCAGCTACAGTTAACGTAGCTGTCAATTTTTGCAAGGGGGCTTTCACCGTCTGAGCCGGGCTGGAAGTTGTCAACCTCGGGAAGTCTTAAGGGAAGCTCCTCATAGGGAACGGGAACGATACCGCACTTGTCACAATGTACAATCGGAATGGGCTCACCCCAATATCTCTGGCGGTTAAATGCCCAGTCCTTCATTTTGAACTGAACACCCTTTTCACCAATGCCCTTTTCGCCAAGGAATTCTACCATCTTTTCAATAGAATCCACTTTCTTTGTCATGCCGTTGAGGAAGTCGGAGTTAACCATTTCACCGTCGCCTGTGTAAGCCTCAACTGAAATATCGCCGCCCTTGATAACCTCAATG
>JAGBTL010000145.1 GCA_017631355.1 Clostridia bacterium | reverse complement strand
GCTTCTCTGTCGTGAACGATTATGGGTAAATCAAGCTCTTTAGCAAGTAAAATCTGCTCTTCAAAAATCTTTTTCTGCAAGTCCTTATTATCCTGCCGCCAGTAATAATCAAGACCGATTTCACCAATGGCAACGCACTTTTTGTCCTGCGCCATATTGCGGAGAATATCAATATAATCCTCGGGAAGTCCGTCAACCTCCTCGGGGTGAACACCGCAGGCAAAGTAAACGTAATCATATTCCCTTGAAAGGGCAAGCGACCCCTGTGAGCTCTCAAGGTCTGCGCCACAGTTGATAACACCGCAAATGCCCGATTCCTTAAGGGAACCGAGCATATCTGTGCGGTCATTGCTGAACGCTTTGTCTGTGTAATGTGCGTGTGAATCGAAAATATTATTCATATCAGCCTAACATTGTACCTGCGGGAAGACCATCAACGAAAACAACCTTTACGTCCTCCTCGCTGATTTCACCTGCAAGAATCATACCGTGGCTTTCAACACCGCAAAGTGTACGTGGTGCAAGGTTTGCAACAACAATAACGCTCTTGCCGATAAGGTCCTCGGGCTTGTACCATTTAGCAATACCTGATGCTACTGTACGGGGTGTTTTTGTGCCGTCGTCAAGGGTAAGCTCAAGGAGCTTCTTTGCCTTTTTAATAGGCTGACAGTCCTTGATTTTGCAAACACGGAGCTCAACCTTTGCGAAGTCATCAAACTGAATTTCAGCAAGACCCTCAATTTCGGGCTTTTCTTCCTCAACTGCAGGGAGAGAAGCTTCAATTTCTGCAAGCACCTTTTCTGCATCAAGACGTGAGAAGAGGGGAGTAGCAACGCCAACCTTGTCACCGGCCTTTACTGCGCCAAACTCGGAAAGTGATTCAAGTGTGTTAACGTCTGTGCCGATCTGCTCAAGGATTTTGCCGCTTGTTTCGGGCATAAAGGGTGTGAGGAGAACTGCAATAAAGCGGATACCTTCAAGAAGGTTATAAAGCACAGTACCAAGTCTTGCCTTCTTTTCCTCGTCCTTTGCAAGTGCCCAGGGCATTGTTTCATCAATATATTTGTTGCAGCGCTTTGCAAGGTCAAGCACAACTGAAAGTGCATCGCTTACCTTGTAGGTGTCAAGGAGAGCTGCAACCTTGCTGAGTGCGCCAAGAGCCATTTCCTTAAGCTCGTTGTCAAGCTCCTCGGTGCAGTCTGCTGACTGAATAACACCGTCAAAGTACTTGTTGTTCATGGCAACAGTACGGTTAACAAGGTTACCGATTGTGTTTGCAAGATCGGAGTTGAAGCGCTCAATAATTGTTTCATAGGTGATTGTGCCGTCCTGTGCGTGGGGCATCTCTGAAAGAAGGTAATATCTTACAGCGTCAACACCGAAGCGGTTGCAAAGGTCGTCGGCATAAATAACGTTGCCACGGGATTTGCTCATCTTGTCATTGCCTGAAAGAAGCCAGGGATGACCGAATACCTGCTTGGGAAGGGGCTCACCAAGTGCCATAAGCATAATGGGCCAGTAAATGGTGTGGAATCTTAAGATATCCTTACCGATAATGTGTACGTTTGCAGGCCAGTATTTTTTGTACATCTCTGACTGATTGTCAGGGTCATAGCCAAGACCTGTGATG
The DNA here is from genome assembly GCA_017631355.1 of Clostridia bacterium. GTDB lineage: Bacteria > Bacillota > Clostridia > Oscillospirales > Acutalibacteraceae > DTU089. The sequence continues at coordinate 2,290 of JAGBTL010000145.1, read as the reverse complement.
TAGTTGAGAAGTGCATCAACCCAAACGTAAATAACGTGCTTTTCGTCACCGGGGAAAGGAATACCCCATTTGAATGTTGAACGTGAAATACATAAATCCTGAAGACCGGGCTTGATGAAGTTATTAATCATCTCTTTTTTACGGCTTTCGGGGTAAATGAAGTCAGGATTTGATTCAATGTATTCCTCAAGCTGCTTCTGATATTTGCTCATTTTGAAGAAGTATGCTTCTTCCTTTTCTTTGCGTACCTCTCTGCCACAGTCGGGGCATTTACCGTCAACAAGCTGACTGTCTGTAAAGAAGCTTTCGCAGGGTACACAGTACCAGCCCTCGTACTCGCTCTTATAAACGTCACCTTTGTCTATGAGCTTTTTGAAAAGTTTCTGAACAGATTCCTCGTGCTCTTTGTCAGTTGTACGGATAAACTTATCATAGGTTGTGTTAAGGCAATCGCAGATATCCTTGATTTCGCCTGCAACCTTGTCAACGTATTCCTTGGGAGAAACACCTGCAGCTGCGGCGTATTCCTCAATTTTCTGGCCGTGCTCGTCAGTACCTGTCTGGAAAAATACATCATAGCCCTGCATTCTTTTGAAGCGCGCAAGCGCATCAGATAAAACAATCTCGTAGGAGTTGCCTATATGAGGCTTACGTGATGTGTATGCAATAGCTGTTGTAATGTAATAGGGTTTGCTGTTCATTTTAATATCTCCTTTACAATTCCTCGAATGGGAGGAATTGTTTTATTATGTGTAGTTATTCTGCTTTTAATTTAAGCACCTTTTTGCCGATGCCCTTTGCGTCAATGGTAACTGTAACGTCACCCTTTTCACCTGTGGTGCGAATCCAGAATGCTCTGTCACCGCCAATAAGGGGGAATTCTGTGGGACCTATAGCCCTTGCGGGACCCTTAACAGTAACCTTAACGGTGCTGTCTGCAAAGGGAACTCTGTTGCCGTTCTGGTCAAGGGCTACCATCTGAATACGTGTTGCATCGTAGGTGTCACCCTCTTTAAGTGTGAGTGAGTCTGCCTTAACGTCAAGCTGAAGCTCTGTAACTGCAGTACGCATAACAGTTGCAACGCATTCGTCACCAATATAGCCCTCAAATTTATAGGTAATCTGCTCGTTACCCCAGCCACCGATATATTTTGTAACAATGTCAAACATTCGGTTAAAGGGGATTTTGCCCACTACCATTGCTGCGCCTGCCTTGATGAACTTTGTGGGAGGCATTTTCCATTGCTGAGTCTGTGCGGCAATAAGTGTATCTGTAAGGAGTGCGGCTGCCTTGGGGTCAAGGCCGTCATCGGTTACAAGTGCATCACCGATGAAATCCTTTGCAATCATCGGGGGGTGAGGAAGATTCTTGAATTTTGAAGAATCGGGGTAAATTGTGCTTGTATATTTGCCGTTTTTATAAAGCTTTACGTAGTCACAGTTTGTGAATACCCACACGTCACCGATTGTTCCGCCCGGATGCTCACCGATGTCCATAGCAGAGGTAACCTCAAGGTAGGGCTTATCCTCCTGCTGTGAGCGGTAAACTGCGGCACCCATTTTGGGCACACGGAACATATCTGTAACACCGTGGTAGCAGATTCTGTCACCGCTGCCAAAGTCCTTGTGTGTGTTGTAGTCTGCCATGCACCAGCCGATAGCACCGCTTGTGCGCTTGTTGCCGTAGGCAGAGTTGAGCACTCTTGTGTGGCGGAGTGCGTGCTCTGCACGAACGCCCTCCTTGTCAAAGCTCTTTGTGGGGAACATGTGACCGTTGTGCTCGGTTACAAGGTAAGGAGCCTTAAGGCTGCCTGATGCAAATGCAGGGGGAAGAAGGTTGATTGCACCGCCTGAATGAATGAAGTCGTTCATTGTGTAAACGTCCTCAAGCAGATGGCTGAATGGCATATTTCTTACGCCGCCTGTCTGACGGGTGTTGTCAAGCTCTCTCGCAAGAGCGTTTGTCTGTGCGTAGAATTCATCGCAGTCAAGACCCTCGTTAACGCGGACACCCCAAAGAATAATAGATGGGTGGTTTCTGTCGCGGAGCACCATTCTGCGAACGTTGTCAAGACAGATGTCGCGCCATTCGCCCTCGCCAAGGTACTGCCATGAGGGCATCTCGGTGAATACAAGAAGACCGATTTCATCGCAGCGGTCAAGGAAGTGAACGCTGTTGGGGTAGTGTGAAGTTCTTACAAGGTTAACACCAAGCTCATATTTGAGAAGGTCAGCGTCTGCCTTCTGAACGCTTGCAGGCATAGCATAGCCAACGTAGGGGTAGCTCTGG
>JAGBTL010000020.1 GCA_017631355.1 Clostridia bacterium | reverse complement strand
TGTGAAAATTGCACTTGAAAATATGTTTGGCAAAAAAGATCCTGTTACAGGAAAGCAAACACCCAACGTGTGCAGCCTTGGTGAGGAGTTTGCAGAATTTTACGATGCACTTCCCTCGGAATATTTTTCCTGCTGTGTTGATCTTGGTCATTGCGCACTTGTCGGCTCAACACCACAGGACGTTTTAAGAACACTTGGTCACAGAGTTGCCTGCCTTCACGTGCACGACAACGACACCTTTGATGACTGGCACTTCCCGCCCTTCACCCTTGACCTTGACTGGACAGAGATTGCAAAGGCGCTTGCCGACATTAACTATCAGGGATATATCACCCTTGAAAGCGATAACATTCTTGCTGATATTCCCACAGACCTTTATCCACCAATGCTCAACTATATGTACCTTGCCGCCAAAAAGGTTGGCGATATGGTTGACAGCTTCCGAGCAAAATAAAATCAAAGGCAGCTATGTGATTATTCATCACTTAGCTGCTTTATTTTATATATCATATCAATACTTATAACGTTGTTGTCAACATCTGTAATCGTTCGCAAAATCGGGTCGATTTTTCTGATTTTCATATTAAGGGTAACGTATTTGCCACCTGCCTTTTTCTCATCGGGAACGAAATATATTATTTCAGCACGCGGACAAAGGGCAACGTTATCCATAAGGTAATTCATTTTGTCGTTAAGCTCGTTTATTTCCTCTCCGCTCAGCTCCAGCCTGCCGTCTGTCAGGCGCGCCTGCTCCTCCACAAGTGCCTCGTAGCCTGTAAGTGCCTCAAAGGAGCTGAACTGTGCCGCCCTGCCTGTTGCCGACATAGGCTGCTGTGTTTTTGATGTGTGGTGAGGCAAATCTATAATATCGCTGTAATCGCTCACGCTCTGTGACCTCCTATCTGCGAGTTGCGCTCAATTGTGGTGCCACCCTCCTGCAGGTTCATACCCTTAAGGATGGCGTTTTTACCGAATTTATTTTTAATCTGTATCATAGCCCTCTGCATATTTTTCTCCTTTTTGTGCTGCTCCTCACACTCCTGCTCTTGTCTGATGAGAGTGTTATAATCTGTGAATAAATCAAGCTGCTGCACCTCCTGTCGGGGTGCGTTCTTTTCGTTCACAACGTGGTTTGCACATATATTTATGCGCCTTGCAAGAAGATTAGGGTTGATTATGCGCTCAAAAAGCTCCATTGTAACCGCCATAATATCCTTGGTTGAGGAGGTAAACTCACCGATATTGCCCGTGCCGTGGGCGTGCTTGGGAATTTTTCTGCCGTAACGGTCAATGGTAACCTCGCCATTATACGTGCTGCTGATGCCCTTATCCGAAAGGTTTTCAATATCGTAGCCAATGGTCAGCACTATCTGGTCGGTTACAAGCTCCTTTTCAACCAAATCAAGCACAAGCAGCTCCGTCATTTCGCGGACAATAAGCTTTGTTTCCTCATATTTATATGGTCTTGTCAGCACCTGACCTGTGGTAAGTGAGCTTGAGGTCGGTTTATATGCCTTAATATCCGCTATGGTACAGGGCTCCCACCCCCAAGCGTGGTCTATAAGCAGCTCCGCATTTACGCCAAACAATTTATAAAGTAGCTTTTCGTTGTGATATTCTTTATCACCGCCAACGGAACAACGGGCAATATCACCCATAGTATAAAGTCCGTGTGCCTCAAGCTTTTTTGCATAGCCTCTGCCCACACGCCAGAAATCCGTAAGGGGGCGGTGATTCCACAAAAGCTCACGATAGGCGCGCTCGTTAAGAGATGCTATGCGCACACCGTTCTCGTCAGCAGGGATATGCTTCGCCCAGATATCCATTGCAACCTTGCAAAGATATAGGTTTGTCCCCACACCTGCAGTTGCGGTAATACCTGTTGTTTTTAACACGTCAAGTATCATTGTGCGCGCCAATTCCTCACCGTTCATTTTATATTTTTTCAGATAATGGGTGGCATCAATGAAAACCTCGTCAATGGAATAAACGTGAATATCCTCAGGTGCTATATATTTCAGGTAAACCTCGTATATCCTTGTGCTGTACTGCATATACAGCGCCATACGCGGAGGCGCAGTAATAAAACCCACCTCATAGGACGGGTCGGAGCACAGAATACTGTTATCACAGCTTTTGCCCTTGAACGCCTTATCAGGCAAAGCCTGACGACGTCGCATATTCACAAGGCGCAAAGCCTCAAGGGCTTCAAAAAGGCGCGGTCTGCCCGGCACCCCATAGCTTTTAAGTGATGGTGACACCGCAAGGCAGATTGTCTTTTCCGTGCGGGTAGGGTCAGCCACAAGAAGGTTTGTTGACATGGGGTCAAGACCACGCTCAATACACTCAACCGATGCATAGAATGATTTTAAATCTATGGCAATGTATGTTTTTTCCATTTCCTGTGCTCTCCCTTCCCCATTATTTGCATTAGTTATTATACCAAAACGAATGCAGAAAAAACAATGTACGAAGGTAACAAAAAGAACATTTGTTCGGTGTGCATTTTGTATAAATTATTGTAATGTGCTAATAACGATGTAACAATTCGTAGTAAACAAATTTTAATTATTTTAACCAACAGAAGACTAACACTTAGTGGAACTACCCACCACCATTCCGCCCGAACTAAAATAAAGAAGTGAGTACATTCACCCGAACGTACTCACTTAAAACAACTATTTAATTCAGGAATGGTCCCCCTCCCTTGGGAAAGGGAGGTAAAGCTTCGCATCACTTCAGTTTAGCGACAGCATTATAATGCAAACGCAGTTCCGAAATTTTAAATTTATCATTTTTAATTATAATCAACGCGTAGCGTTCCTTTAATTTTGCATTTTGCATTTTTGTTATGCGCCAAAAGCCACCACTTTTCGGATTTTTGATTTTGGATGCAGAACGAAGTTTTAGTGAACGACGCTGTATAACGATACTGCGAGTGAGCTAAAACAAGTTATGCGCCAAAAGCAAGAATCCAAACGAGAAGGTCAGATTCGCCTCTGTTGGCAAATGCATAGTAGGGAATGAATTTAACGCTCTGCTCCTCGTATTCAACGGGAGCGGTTATGTCATAATAAAACTCATCGGAATGGGGCTCGATATAACCCTTACCGATAATTGAGGGCACAAGGAAATCTGCTTCACCAACAGTAAAATCACCCTTGGGGTTAATTCTGATATTTTTAATATCGCTACCATTATCAACACCCTCAAGGCAATAAACAACGGGGCCGCGCATGAGGGCTACTCTGCCTGCATTTTCGTGAACACGTCTGTTTGTGCCGATGAATTTAACAGGCATATCAAACGTAACCTCAAAGCTAAAATCTGCATCCTCAGGAGTGATTACGATATAACCTCCCTCGGTAACGGCTTCGCCATCGTAGTGCAAATCGAAGGAATCGCACCAACCGGGAATTCGCACCTTAATCTGCTTTTTGTTGCAGTCGGTTACAGTAAATTCAACCTTACCGTTTGCGGGATATTCGGTTTTCTGTGTGATTTTCATTCCGTCAATTACGGAATCGCTTTCCATAAACTGATGGACGTAAAGGGTGTCCTCGGTGTGAGTGTAGGCATACTCACCGATATTTGCAATAAAGCGGATAACGTTGGGAGGACAGCAGGAGCAGTCAAACACCTCAAGTCGCTGTGTTATGGGCATATGATCGTTGTTCTCGGTGCAGGTGTTCACCTTATTGAAATCAAGGTCAATCTCCAAGGGGTTAACGTAGAAAAAGCTTTTGCCGTCCAAGGATATGCCTGACAAAATGCCGTTGTAGATTGTTCTTTCCACAATGTCGGCATACTTTGTGTCGTCACACAGCTTTATCATACGCTGTGCAAAAAGTGCAAGGGCAATAGATGCACAGGTTTCAGCATAGGCAACGCGGTTGGGCAGGTCATAGTCAATGGAGAAAGCCTCACCGTGGCAGGTGCTACCTGTGGCACCTGTTATGTACATTCTGCGGTTTACAATATTTTCAAAGCAACGCTCTGTGGCTTCAAAAAGCTCCTTATCATTGTAATAATATGCCAAGTCTGCCATAGCGCAATAAAGGTACAGGGCTCTGACGCTGTGACCCTCGGCAGTCTGACGCTCCCTTACAGGGCACTCGTCCTGATTATAATAAATATTACAGCCTCGGTACAAGGGCTTGTCCTTGGGGTTGTTACCCTTTTTATCTATAAAAAACTTTGAAAGCTCAAGGTAACGCTTTTCACCTGTCAGCTCATAAAGCTTAACGAGTGCAAGCTCAATTTCAGGGTGACCCGGTGTTACAAAGGGAGCAGAATCCTCTTTAACAAAGATTTTTTCAACGTAGTCGGTGTATTTGCAAACAATATCAAGGAGTGCCCTTTTGCCTGTTGCTTCATAGTAAGCAACTGCACCCTCAATAAGGTGACCAAGGCAATAAAGCTCGTGCTCGCTACGGTCAGTAAAGCGCTCACCTGTTACAAGGAAATGGCTGTTGTAGTAGCCGTGCTCATCACGGTTTTTCTCAATTTTGCTGATTACCTCGTCGGCAACTGCCACCATTTTGTCATTGGGCTTGTTTTTGAGTGAATAGGCAAGTCCCTCAATCCACTTGGCAATGTCAGAATCCCAGAAAACGTGGGGCTGGTCGGGATCGCCCTCCTTCCAGCTACAGTCAAAGGCATCAAAGCGGTGTGTTTCCTTGAATCTGTCATAAACAGAGTCAACGGTAACGTCGGATATCATATCAAGCTTCTGCTTCCAGAAGCCGCCTGTTACATTTACGTTAAGATAGCTAACCTTTTTCATATAAATCACGCTCCGGTCATTGTATAAATTCAGTTTAACACACATAAAACACATCGTCAAACAAATTCCTTGATATTATTATAAAACAATTATATAATAGAAGTATAACAACCACGAAAGGGGTTTGGAATCGTGTCAACTGAAAAGCTTGCAAGAAAAGCAGCACGAAAGCAACGAGAAATTGCTAAATGGGAAAAGGAAAAGGCAAGACCAAGGCGCAGCTACTATTTCGCTTACCTTGTTTTTATAATCACCCTCATTTATGCAACGGATGAAATCGCATCACAAATAGGCACGTTGATGAAAACTGAAATCGCCAACGACCTGTTTTCAAGCGGCAGCTCCGTTACACTACTCAACGTTTTGTCCGTTTTGGGTGTACCGTTTCAGGCAATAGGTCTTTTGTACAGGCCACTTGCAGACAAGTTGGGACGAAAGACCTTCCTTATTATCAACACCTTTGGCATGAGCATTGCTCTGCTTGTTATTTTCATTTCAAACAACGTTCTGTTATACTTTATCGGTGCTTGTATGATTCAGTTCTTCGTGCCCCACGATATGCACGTTGTTTACATTATGGAGTCGTCACCGGCAAAGCACCGTGCAAGGGTATATTCCACGATTAAGTTCTTCGCCAATATGAGCGTTATGCTTGTGCCTGTGTTAAGGCGCTACCTTATGGCAACTGCTGCAGAGTGGCGAAACGTTTACCTCATCCCCGCTATTGTTGGTCTTGTAGTAAGCTTTGTTGCACTTATGCTTGCTCGCGAAACCGATGCATTTATTGACTCTCGTCTTAAGCACCTCAGAAAATCTGATGAGGAGCTAAGGCTCGAAAAGCTTGAAAAGAAAACAAGCGAGGCGCAGGGCGGTCTTATCAATGCCTTTAAATTTGCTATGAAGCACAAGCAGCTGCGTTGGCTCTTTATTACAGCCACACTTGCAAACTTCGGCTTTATTGCATCTATAGACTATCAGGTTATAATGTCCTATGGCTATGCAGAAAGCATATACAACTCCATAAGCGAGGCGGCTATGAATGCAGTCAGCACAGGTGTTGTAACCTCTGCTATATTCCTTTTCCCTGTTGGCTGCTCAGTTGCTCAGGTTATTATGGGCTTTATTTCTGATGCCAAGGGCAGAAAAATTGCCGCACTTGTAACCGCATTTGACTGCCTTGTATGCTTTGTAGGCTTCTGGTTAGGTGCAAAATATAACTGGAGCCCTGCTATTGTAGGTCTTCTTTGCGGCGGCTTCGTTGGCAGCTTCTACTCCACAAACGACGTTCTTATTATGATGATTGGCGAATCCGCTCCCACAAACCTTCGTTCATCTGTAATGGCGGCAGAGTTCCTGCCTGTGGGTATCGGTGTTGGTGTTTCATATATGATTTACTTCCCGCTTTCAGCCATTTTGGGCAACCAGTTTATCGGTATGATTTCAATCTGCCTGCTTGTTCCCGGCTTTGTAGCGGCGCTTATCACTCTCGCAAGGAAAACCCACGATACAAAGGGCATTAACCTTGACACCGTAACAGGCGCAGAATGGGATTAACTGAATACTAAATAAAATCGGGCAGAGCTTCTGTCCGATTTTTTGTGACCTGATAAGGTTCTCAATTGTATTATAGGTGAAAGGAGCAAGCTCTATGGACTTTGAAAAAACATATCAGCAATATGGAGATATGCTATACAAAATAGCCTATATACACCTTGGAGATACATATTCTGCAGAGGACGTTTTACAGGATGTTTTTCTGTCGCTTTACGGAAATGCCCCTAAATTCAAAACAGAGGAGCACCGCAAGGCTTGGCTTATACGCGTTACCCACAACAAATGTATAAACCACCTGAAAAAAGCAGGCTACAACCCTGCCGACATTGACGACCTGCAAATACCCGCAGAAAAAGCCGACCACGACGCTCGGCTTGACGTGATAAAGCAGATAATAAATCTCCCTCCGAGGTACAAAACGGTAGTGATACTTCATTACTACGATGATTACTCTGTTGAGGAAATCGCAAAAACACTGAAAATAAGTAAATCGGCAGTTAAGATGCGATTAAAACGAAGCAGAGAATTATTAAAAATACAATTGGAGGACTACAGCAATGAATAAAAACGATATTAAAAACGGTCTGGATTATATAACCCCCGACCCTCACATGAAAACACGAATCAAAGCAAATGTTGAAGTAAAGGCAACCGCTTATGATTCAAGGAAATTTGTCCGCACGGCTTGCGCCGCCTGTTGCGCCATTGTTGCACTTGCTCTTGGAGTAGGCTTTGCTTCCCTGAATGAAACAACCGACAATACTGCCACACTTTATGAAAAGCACGCATCGGGTACAGTAAGCGCTGACGACGGTGCACTCTATACGCCCACAGAAACCAAAAGACACGTCCTTACCCCCGAGGAGGAATCAATAATTCAGTCTGAAATCGGCTATTGGGAGCCTGCTATA
>JAGBTL010000144.1 GCA_017631355.1 Clostridia bacterium | reverse complement strand
AGCTTGGAAAGCCTATCGGAAGCGATGCCGAAAACGGAAAATCAACCTATGTTGGCATCCTTGGTATTGAAAAATGTCAGGAGCTTGTTAATGAGCTTACAGACGATGCGATTAAAGCGCTTGACGCCTTTCCTGAAAACGGCGCTCTTTTAGATTATGCCGAATATCTTGCAAAAAGAGATTATTGATTATGGAACACAAAATTTTAAGTGGAATTAAATCTCCGTCAGACGTTAAAGCGCTGACCAATAAGGAGCTTCCTGTGCTTGCGCAGGAGGTCAGGGATACTATTGTTTCCACGGTTGCAGAAAATGGCGGTCACCTTGCATCAAATCTTGGTGCGGTTGAGCTTACCATTGCTCTTCATAAGGTTTTTAATTCCCCGGATGATAAAATAATCTGGGACGTTGGTCATCAGGTTTATACACATAAGCTGCTTACAGGCAGATATGAACACTTCAGCACTCTTCGTCGCGAGGACGGAATGTCAGGCTTTTCAAGACCTAACGAGAGTGAGCACGATATTGTTTACAGTGGTCACAGCAGCGTGTCAATTTCAACCGCCTTGGGCATTGCCGCAGCAAATAAGGTCAGCGGCAAAAAGAACTATGCGGTTGCGGTTATCGGTGACGGTGCCCTTACAGGCGGCCTTGTTTACGAGGCGATCAACAATGCAGGCCGTATGGGCGATGCAAGGCTTATTATTGTGCTTAACGATAATGGTATGTCGATTTCCAAAAACGTTGGTCACCTTGCAAAGCGCCTTGCTGTAATGCGCTCAAGGTCGGGCTATTTCAGGCTCAAGGACTTTACCGAGCGTGCCATTTCAAGGATTCCGCTTTTTGGCAGAGCCCTTGCAAACAAGCTTTTCAAAATCAAGACAGAAGTAAAAAATATGATGTATCAGAGCAACTTCTTTGAGGATATGGGCGTTAAGTATATGGGTCCCATTGACGGCCATAATATTCAGCAGCTTTGTGACGCTCTTGAGGGTGCAAAGCTTGTTAAATCACCTGTTATCGTTCACGTTAACACCGTAAAGGGCAAGGGCTATGAGCCTGCCGAGAAAAATCCTTCGGATTTCCACGGCGTGCCTCCCTTTGATGCAGGTGAAGGCGTTATTCCTCGTTCAAATGAGAACTTCTCTGAAAAATTCGGTGAGTTTTTATATAATCAGGCGGCAAAGGATAAGCGTATATGCGCCATTACAGCCGCAATGACACTTGGAACAGGGCTTCAGCGCTTTTCCGAGGAATATCCCGACAGATTCTATGACGTGGGTATTGCAGAGGAGCACGCGGTTCCCTTTGCTCTTGGTATGGCAAAGGGCGGAATGCTGCCTGTGTTCGTGGTTTATTCCACCTTCCTGCAGCGCTGCTACGATCAGCTTATGCACGACTGCGCTTTGCAGAACAGTAAAATGGTTATTGCCGTTGACAGAGCGGGTATTGTAGGTGATGACGGTGAAACCCATAACGGCATTTATGATAGTGCCTTTTTCAACGGCATTCCCAACATAACCGTTTTTTCACCCTCTTATTATTGCGACCTTAACAATTCCTTTGTTAATGCGCTTTATCACAGGGAGGGTCCCTGCGTAATCAGATATCCCCGTGGTGCAGAGCTTTACAAGCCCGAAATTTATTCCTGCAATGGTGAGGATTATCAGGTTTTCGGTGACGATGATGCAGAAATTGCAATCGTTACCTATGGCAGAATTTTCGGTGAGTGCTACAAGGCATACGAAAGACTTGTTGCACAGAACAAAAAGGTTAAAATTATTAAATTAAACGTTATTGTACCCATCCCCGAGGATGTGTTGGAGCACATTGCAAACGTGAAAAAGCTGTTTTTCTTTGAGGAGGGCGTAGAAAGCGGTGGCGTGGGCGAAAGCTTTGCAAGTGCAATGCTTGAAAACAAGCTTTCACCTGAGTTTATTCTTACCGCATTCCCTGATTGCTTTGTAAAGCAGGGTAAAACTGACAGTATTCTCAGTCAGTACGGACTTGATAGCGAGGGTGTTTATAACACCATTATTAAGGAGATTTTATGAGTGATAAAAAGCGACTTGACATAGCCTTATTTGAACGCGGCTTTACCGAAAGCCGTGAAAAAGCTAAGGCACTTATTATGTCAGGCATAGTTTACGTCAATGACCAGAAGGAAATTAAGGCAGGCAGAGAAATTAAGCCTGATGACGTTGTTGAGGTAAGGGGAAGCACACTTAAATACGTCAGCCGTGGCGGTCTTAAGCTTGAAAAGGCTATGCAGAGCTTTCCCATAAGCCTTGAAAACAAAATATGTATGGATATTGGCGCATCAACAGGTGGCTTCAGCGATTGTATGCTTCAGAATGGTGCATCCAAGGTGTATGCAATTGACGTTGGCTATGGTCAGCTTGCATGGAAGCTTCGCAGCGACGAGCGTGTTGTAAACCTTGAACGAACCAACTTCAGGTACGTAACTCGTGAGCAGGTGCCCGATGAGGTTGACTTTGCATCTGTTGACGTTTCCTTTATTTCACTTAAGCTTATTTTACCTGTTATGTATGAGCTGCTTAAGGCTGACGGTGAGGCGGTTTGCCTTATTAAGCCACAGTTTGAAGCAGGCAGAGAAAACGTTGGCAAAAAGGGTGTTGTCCGAGACCCTGCGGTTCACGAAAATGTTATAAAAACAATTGCAGAATTTGCAAACTCAACCTGCTTTGAGGTGCTCGGACTTGAGCATTCACCTGTCAAGGGTCCCGAGGGTAACATAGAGTACCTTATGCATCTGAAAAAATGCACGGAGCCCCGGAATTCAGCAGAGGTTATTGCAACTGCAGGTGAGCTTGTAGAGCGTTCGCACAATGTTCTGGATAAGTAGGTGATTTTATGAAATTTTACATAATCCCCAATATGACACGCACCAATGCTCCTGACGTTACAAAGCGCCTTCTTGAGGAAATAGCAGCGCTTAACTGTACCGCGTATATGGATTCATCACTTGAAGAGCATTTCGGCGCTTGTGGCAACCTTGTGTACGTCAATGGTGATAATGCCTGTGACGATGCCGATATGGTTATTTCTGTCGGTGGAGACGGCTCGTTTATAAATGCTGCAAAGAAGGCAACCGTTTATAATAAGCCTGTTGTTTGTGTCAATGCAGGTAAGCTTGCTTACCTTGCTTGTATGGAGGGGGATGAGACCCACCTTCTCAGCAGGGTTGTGAACGGTGAATACATAACCGAAAAAAGAATGATGCTTCAGGTGTCTGTTGTTGATAAAAATCAGGCTACAATATATGAAACCTCCTGCATAAACGATGCAGTTGTTTCGCGCAGCGGAGCCATTCGCATAATGAAGCTTTCGGTCAACTGTAACGGAGCACCTCTTCTGCAATATATGGCGGACGGTGCTATTGTCAGCACACCCACAGGCTCAACTGCATATTCACTTTCTGCAGGCGGTCCTATTGTTGATCCTTGTGTTGAAAGTATTTTGCTCACACCTGTGTGCTCTCACAGCGTTTTTTCGCGCTCTGTCGTGCTTGGCGGTGAGTCCGAGGTAAGTATCTGCCACGACAACAGCGGTGAAGCAATACTTTCCTGTGACGGACAGGACCCCATACTTATTCCCGAGGGTGCTTGTGTGAACGTAAAGCGTTCCCATTGCTACGCCTCTTTTATCAGAATAAAAGACGACACGTTTATTGACGTGCTTAATAAGAAGATTTCAGGATAAGGTGAAAAGGAATGAAAAAAAGAAGACATAAGCTGATTCTTGAGCTTATAGAACAGTTCGATATCGGCACACAGGAGGAGCTTCTTGCAATGCTTCGCGACCGCGGCTATGACGTTACTCAGGCAACGGTTTCACGTGACGTTAAGGAGCTCAGACTTCTAAAAACCCTTGGTGCAAACGGTGTTTATAAGTATTCTGTTGAAAAGGTTAAGGATAACGGCTACACAGGTATGTTTGACGCCCTTTTCCAGAGCGCTATGACCAAGGTTGACTATGCAGGTAATATCTGTGTTATAAAGTGCTCACCTGGTCTTGCAGGTGCGGCTTGCGCTACTATTGATGCAATGAACGTTAGCGAGGTAGTGGGCACAATCGCAGGTGATGACACCATATTTATGCTTTGCAGAACCGATGACGAGGCTCACGGTGTTGCAGAGGCACTTAACAGAATGATTGGTAGGTAAGAGTTATGCTTTCCGTTTTAAAGATTCAGAACATTGCAATTATTGAAAGCGCCGAGATTGAATTTTCACGGGGCTTTAATGTTCTTAGTGGTGAAACGGGTGCAGGTAAATCAATAATTTTAGATTCAATCAACGCAATACTTGGGTTCAGAACCTCCCGTGAGCTTATAAGAACAGGGGAGTCACAGGCTCAGGTTGTTGCGTTGTTTTCTGATATAGGCGATAATGTCAAGGCAAAGCTTGAAGAATTGTCCTTGCCTGTTGACCCCGATGGCGGCTTGCTTGTTTCACGCGTAATCGGCGCAGAAAAAAATATTTGTAAGGTCAATAACACCCTTACAACCGTTGCAGTTCTTCGTGATTTGGGTGCAGAGCTTATGAGCATTCACGGTCAGCAGGATAACAGGGAGCTTCTTGACAGCGAAACACACATCAGCTATATAGATGCACTTATTGATGATGACAGCCTTTTGCTTGAATATAAGGAATCATACGACAAGCTTTGTGCTGTTAACAGTCAGATTAAAAAGCTTTCAGGCGATAAGGAAAGCATAGCCCGAAAGAGAGATATATTGTCTTATCAGATAGATGAAATAGAAAAAGCAGAGCTTAACCCCGGAGAATGGGAGCAGCTTAAGGAGCGCAGAAACGAGCTGCAGAACTTTGAGAAAATTCAGGCAGGTCTTTACGGTGCTTACGATGCTCTCAATGGCGGTGATTCATACCACGGTGCAGTTGAAATGGTTTCAGGCGCGTTTCGTGAATTGAACTCCGTGGCTTCATTTTCACAGAATCTTCAGGAGCTTTCACAGAAGCTTGGTGATATTTATTATGAGCTTCAGGACGTTGCGGAAACAGTACGTGATTCAGTAAATGAGGACGGCTTTTCACAGGCGGAGCTTGAAGCGGTTGAAACCAGAATCAGCCTTATTTATAACCTGAGCAAAAAATATGGCGAAACCGAGGAGGATATATTAACCTTCCTTGAAAATGCCAAAACGGAGCTTGATGAAATATCCTTCTCTGACGAAAGACTCCTTGAATTAAAGGAAGAGGTTAAGGCTATTGAGAAAAAAACAAGGGCACTTGCAGAGGAAATCTCCGCCAAGCGTAAGGCAACTGCGGAGGTTTTTTCGCAGAACGTGTGTCAGGAGCTTAAATTCCTTGATATGCCGCACATTCAGTTCCTTGTTGATTTCAAAGAGGTCCCCTTGTGTGAAAACGGCATTGATTCAGCCGAGTTCCTTATTTCTGCCAACGTTGGTGAGGAGCCCAAGCCCTTGACTAAAATTGCCAGCGGCGGTGAGCTTTCACGAACAATGCTTGCCCTTAAAACAATAATGGCAGATAAGGATAAAATTGAAACAATGATTTTTGATGAAATAGATACAGGTGTCAGCGGTCGCGCTGCGCTCAAGGTTGCATCAAAGCTCAAGCAGGTTTCCTGTGGCAAGCAGGTGTTGTGTGTTACACACCTCGGTCAGCTTATGGCATATGCCGACAGTCATTATCTCATTGAAAAGGCCGCCCGTGACGGAAAAACCTATACAAGCGTTACTCTCCTTGATATGGCGGGCAGAAAGGGTGAAATTGCCCGAATAACAGGCGGCGGTACAGTAACTGATATACAGCTCGCTAATGCAGAGCAAATGATTATGGATGCAAGGAGTGAAGCGATATGAAATTCGGCGTGTGCAGAGGTCTTGATGACCTTGCTGCTATGAAGGCGGCTAAGGCTGCCGGTGCAGATTATTTTGAAACAGGCTTTGGTTGCCTTGCAAATTATACCGATGAAAAATTTGAAGAGGGCAAGGCTATGCTTGATAGCCTCGGGCTTCCTTGCTATGCTTCAAACGGCTTTATACCGGGTGATATGCCCATAGTTGGTGATAACGTTGATTATGGCGCTATTGAGGCTTATCTTGACAGGGGCTTTGAAAGAGCTGAGCAGCTTGGTGTTAAGGTAATTGTACTCGGCAGCGGCAAGGCTCGTAGCTTCCCTGAGGGCTATTCACCTGATAAGGCAAAGGAGCAGGTTGCGTATTTTCTTAGTGAATATGCATCTCCAAGGGCGGAAAAAATCGGCGCAATAATTGTTATTGAGCCCTTGCGCTTTTGTGAATCCTCTATGATTTATACCGTTGCCGACGGTGTTGAAATTGCAAAAATGTCAGGCAAGGACAACGTTTTCGGTCTTGCTGATTTGTATCACGTTTATGGTAACGGTGACAGTATTGAAGGAATAAGCGATTTTAAGGGCCTTGTGCGGCATTCACATATTGCCGAGCCTGTTCAAAGAGTGTATCCAAGGCAGGGCAATAGCGCAGAAATCAAAGAGATTTACAAAAAATTCTTTGATGCATTGAAGTCAGCAGGCTGCGAAAGCTGCTCTGTGGAGGCTCGCACTGATGATTTCGCAGGTGAGATAGCCGAAACCATTTCTCTGTTGAAATCTGTTGACAACGCTTGATTTCAGTTTTATAATAAATTTAAACCTATCGTATATAGAAAGGGATGTTTTTAATGGGAAAAATTTTGGTAATGGATCATCCGCTTATTCAGCATAAGCTTTCAATCCTTCGTGACGTTGCAACAGGCTCAAAGGAGTTCAGAACACTTATTTCTGAAATTGCAACACTTATCTGCTACGAAGCAACAAGGGATTTACCTCTTGCGGAAATTGATGTACAGACACCTATCTGCACAACAAAGGCAAAGGCTATCGCAGGTAAAAAGCTTGCGGTTGTGCCCATTCTTCGTGCAGGTCTTGGTATGGTTGACGGTATGCTTGCACTTGTTCCCTCTGCAAGGGTTGGCCACATTGGTCTTGATCGTGACCCTGACACACTTATGCCCGTTGAATATTATTGCAAGCTGCCCGCTGATATTGAGGAACGCGAGGTTTTCGTTGTTGACCCCATGCTTGCAACAGGTGGTTCTGCAATTGATGCTATTGCGCAGATTAAAAAGCGCGGTCCCAAGCACATAAAGTTCCTCGGCATCATTGCTGCTCCCGAAGGACTTAATGCCCTTAAGGAAGCACATCCTGATGTTGATATTTATCTTGCAGCATTGGATGAAAAGCTTAATGACCATGGTTATATCGTTCCCGGTCTTGGTGATGCCGGTGACAGAATATTCGGTACAAAATAAATTTATAAAAAGGAAAAGCCGATTTTCAAATTGAAAGTCGGCTTTGCTTATTAGCTATGAGGAAAATAATTTGCAGCTTATTGAGTGTGGTGCTTTTGTGGTGCTGCACAGCCTGTGACTCTGCCGAGGATGCGGTAGAAATAACAAAAACTCCTGTTGTTGCGGCCGTGGCTGAAAGTATGTCTGCCCTTGCGGCAAGAGATTATTGCAACGAAAAGGCCTATGATATTGAAGAGCTGTTTTCCCTGACTGATTGTGCATTTGCAGTTGAAAGCGGCAAGTATGATTACCTGGTGTGCAACGACCTTGAGAAAACAAAGCTTCAGGATTTTAATCTTGTGTACGTTGAGGATTGTGCATATAAAAGTCAGTATAGCCTTTGCTTTGACTCTGATTATGCTGATTTGTGTCAGCAGTTCAATTCTGCCATTTCTGCGCTTAACGAGGACGGCACCATAGAGAAAATCCTTAACTCATATATGGGCGGGGATAAATACAGCAGTCAGGAAACTGTTGGCAATCCGATTTATATTATGTTCGTTGAGGGCGCAGGGGAATACTTTGATATGAATGATGATGGCGAAGCAGTAGGGCTTGAGATTGATATTGTGACTGCCCTTTGTAATAAGCTTGGCTATACGCCTGTTTTTGTCAACGGTGAATATGACGAAAGCTTTGATGCCCTTGTGAATGGTGAGGCGGATTTGATTATAGCGGTTGATTCAACTAACGCTTCTTTAGGTGAGGATTTTATTTTATCAACACCATACCTTACCGTAAATTATGGTGTGTACGGCACACCCGAATAATAACCCTTGATTAAATTATGAGCACCCACTTCAGTTATTGCTTGAGGTGGGTGCTTTTGTTAACCTAATTCAATTTTAAAGCAAATGGGCAAATCGTTTTCAAACTCGGTGTCAAGGCTTATTTTTAAAGCGTCTGTGTCCCTTGTGAAATCAATTTTTTTATCGTACCCCAGCAATTCAATACCTTCAATAAGGTAGTTGTGTTTTTCCTGTCTGCGGAGTGTTTTTATTTCAATTTCCTTGGACGGACGCATCTGAAATGCATATAAATAGCCGTTCTTATATGTGAATCTGAAATCCTTTTCTGTGAATTGCTGCTCGTCGTAGTCGGAAAAATAACCGCCCGACGTGTTTGTTTCACCCTCGCCAAAGGTTTTCCAGAAGGTTGTGCCGTAAATACCCTCTCCATTTACCGTCAGCCATTCACCCATAGTAAGGAGCACGTTGGTTTCTTCGTCGGTGATTGTTCCGTCAGCCCTCGGGCCAATATTTATAAGCAGGTTCCCGTTTTTGGAAACAATATCAACAAGGTCACATATAACCTGTCGCGGTCCTTTGAAAGCGTTGTCGGTTGTGTAGCCCCATGAATGCTTGCCAATAGCAGTATCTGTTTGCCAATAAAGGGGCGAAATGCCCGTAAGCGCACCGCGTTCAACGTCAAAGGTTGCAACAGTAGGTGGGAATGCCTCGTGCTTATAATTGATGGTAACCTCCTTGCCCCATTCCTCAGCACGATTGTAGTAATAAGCACACAGCTTTTTCAGGTAGGGCTTGAATGAGTGGTTGTGAATCCACCAATCAAAATATAAAACGGATGGTTGATATTTATCAACTAATTCACAGGTGCGAACAAGCCAATCCTGTAACCATTCCTCACTTGCACCACGTGAGTAGGTGTCTGCAGTGTATTTGTGCAAATCGTGGGAGTGAAATTCCTCACAGTAAACCGCAGGGCCGTAAAAGTCTGCATATTCAGGGTCGTTGACGTCGCTGTCAAAGGTTCTGCCCATATTCATAAAGAAATAGTGCTCTGCTCGGTGAGTTGACGCACAAAGCGTGAGCCCTTGCTTTTCGCATTCTCCCTTTAACTCGGCTATAACGTCTTTGCAGGGACCCATATCCTTTGCGTTCCAACGGTTTAATTGTGTTTCGTACATAGCAAAGCCGTCGTGGTGCTCGCAAACAGGCATAACGTATCTAATGCCTGCCTTTTTGAAAAGGCTTACCCATTCAGCGGCATCAAATTTTTCTGCCTTGAACATGGGTATAAAGTCCTTGTAGCCAAAGTCCTTCTGCTCACCGTATATGGCTCTGTGGTGGTCAAATTCACTACAGGCAGGGTCATACATTGCTCTTGAGTACCACTCGTTTCCGTATGCAGGAACAGAATAAATTCCCCAATGAATGAACACACCAAGCTTGTCGTTCATGTACCAACAGGGTACCTTGTGATTGGAAAGCGATGCCCAATCAGCCTTGTATTTGCCTTTTTCATTTACTTCATCAATAAGCTTAAGGTAATCCGTTGTTGTCATAGCTTCACCTCATAAAAGTGATTATAGATTGATTATATCATAAACATATCATTTGGCAATATAACTACCCCCACTTGCAACAGCTAGTAGGGGTGTCAACTGGCTTTTATTTTACTGTAATCTTAAATAATCTTGCACCATGAGAATTGACCTTTGCAGAAAAATCCTTTTCGGTAACTGCATATTCCTCGTGTGCCCACATATCCCAAACGCTGTATTTAACACCGCCGATTGAAATGTCGGTTATATCAAAGCTGATGTCACGAGCATCATCATCTGTGTTGAAAAGTGCAACGTATTTGCAGCCTTCTCCTTTAGAGGTCCATATGATTTCGCCCTTGCCGTCAACCTCGTCGCGCTTGAACTGTCTTGCGCCGCTTGAGCTCTTGAGCATATCAATAAGCTCTCTGTTCTGCAGGAGCGAAAGTGTGAATTCGTCGTTCTCACGCATTTCAGCACCAATCATAAGAGGTGAACGGAATATGCCCCAAAGGGTCATCATTGTAATTTGCTCATCGTGGGTAAAGCGCGTGTATCTTGCTCGGTATTCGGGCAGCTCCTCTGTGAGCTGAATTCTGCCTATGGGGAGCATATCGCAGTCGGGCCAGGCACCGGGCTGAACGTATTCCTGCCAGGCGTAGCAGCGCTCAAACATAGCGTGGAGCTTGTCCCATTCATCCCAGAAGTCGCCTGTCATACGCCACATATTTGCGTGTGCAGCAAGGTGCTCGTGCTCCCATACAGGTGCAGGTCCGGGGGAAAGACTGAGTACCATATCTCTGCCGCATTTGTCAATAGCCTTTCTCAGCATTTCAATTTCTTTCCTCGCTGAATATGGGTTATCGGGATACATCTCGGTGTTTGCAATGTCGTCACACTTAATGTAGTCCACGTCCCATGAGGCGTAAAGCTCAAAAATGGAGTCGTAGTATTCCTGTGAGCCCTTTTTGTCTGGGTAAAGACCATACATATCAGGGTTCCATTTGCAGATGTTTGCGGGATTTGCAATATCCCTTGCAGTAACACCATCGCATTTGATTTTTGCGTTCTGGTGTGCAGCCTGTCGGGGAATACCCCTCATAATATGAATGCCGAACTTAAGACCGAGTGAATGTATGTAGTCTGCAATGGGCTTGAAGCCCTTGCCGCCCGCAGAGGAGGGGAAACGCTCAACAGAAGGTATAAGTCGTGCGTATTCATCCATACATAACGGTGCAAAGTAGTTGTAATAAAAGCTGTTTGCAGTAGGCTCAGACCATTGAATATCGCAAACAACGTATTCCCAACCGTACTCCTTAAGGTGCTTTGCCATATAATCGGCATTCGCAAGGAGCTGCTCCTCGTTTACTGCAGCGCCGTAACAATCCCAGCTATTCCAACCCATAGGTGGTGTGGGTGCAAGTTTCTTGTGCATAAAATAACCTCTTATTCTTCAATTGTCTTCATGATATCGTCGTATGAAATCATATTGCCGTGCTTGGAAAAATCAACCTTTTTGCCGAGAATACGGATATTGTCAACCATAGGCTTGTTGTTTGTGTAAACAGGCTTGCCGGGTGTGATTGGATAAATGCCAAGACAGCTGAAAATGTACCATGCGGCCATTGAGCCGTTGTCCTCGTCACCGGGGAAGCCGTCATCCTTCCAGGAGAAGCCCTCGGCACAAATCTTTTTAATCCATTTTTCTGCCTTTTCGGGCTGACCAAGGTATGTGTACATGTACGGAATGTGGAAGCTCGGCTGATTGGAAATTGCACATTGACCCCAATCGCATGCCGCCATTTCTGTCATTTCATGGATTTCATAGTTGTAGCCGCCAACTCTGTATTCAACAGGCGCAGCAAAGAATTCGTCAAGCTTCTTGATGAGTGCATCCTTGCCACCGTGGAGCTCTGCAAGTCCGTCAATATCGTGCTGAACTGCAAAGCTTGTCTGCCATGCAGAGGCCTCTGTGTAGTGCTTTCCCCATGAAATCGGGTCAAAATCAGGGTCAAAGCTGCCCTGTGTGTCACGGGGTCTCATAAAGCCTGTTTCTTTATCAAAAATGTTTGCATAGTTCTTGGCACGTGCAAGATATTTCTGCTTTTTGTCCTCGTAGCCGAGAATATCAGCAACTGTTGCAATACAGTCGTCAAAGTATGCCGCATCAAGGGTAAGGTTTACGCTTTCGCTGAACTTGTCGTAAGGAACGTAGCCGAGCTCAATATATTCGTCGCAGCCCTCTCTGCCATAAGCACGAAGGGTGGTGGAATTGTTAGCGTGGTGCTCCATTCCCTTGAATGCAATTTCAAGTAAATCTCTTGAAATAAGGCCTCTTGTAGCAACGTCGGCAATAACAGCGTCAATGGCGGTGCTGGGCATACAGTTTTTAGCATCACCTGCAGTCCAGCGGGGGAGCCATTCACCGTCAATGTAATCCTGAATGTAGCCCTCAATAATTTCGGGGAGGATGTCCTTTGCAACAATAGCATAGAAAGGATAGTTGGTGCGGTATGTATCCCAGAAACCGTTGTCTGTGTATCTTACACCGGGCAGAACCTTGTCTGCGCAGGGTGAATAGTGTATGGGATTGCCATTTTCATCAGGCTCGTGTGCCTTGTGAGGATAAAGGAAGGTGCGATACATGCAGCTGTAAAAGGTCTTCATAGTGTCCTCGTCAGCATCTATCTCAATCTTGGAAAGATATTTGTTCCAGATAGCCTCGTTTTCAGCCTTAAGCTCGTCAAAGCTGCCGTAAACAGAATCGTGCTCAAGGTTTCTGAGTGCCTGCTCATAGCTGATGAAGGAGGTTGCAACCCTGAATGTAACGTCCTTTTTCTTGAGTGCAAGGTGAATTCCTGTGCCTTCGCCTGAAACCTTAAGGCTGTGCTCTGTATCGCTTGATTCGCTGTTGCCTACAAGTATTTTGTCAGCATCAACAGAATCTGCATCAAACTGAAAAACGTAATAGCCCTTGAGTGTGCCCTTGTCGTAGTGGCTCTTGCTCCCGTTACAGTCTGTCCAACAGTAAAGACGGTTGGTTTCCTTGTCAAAATCATATTCGCAGTTAAACTTAACAGGCAGAACTGAAAGGTAGCGGTCAAAATCCTTTTTGAAGCTGAGCCTTACACAAGCGCCGTATTCGGTTGGTGTAAGCTCAAAGTCACAGAAGGGTCTTTTAAGGTAGCATTTAAGGTAGTGAGGCTGTAAAACAGCTTTGTCAGGGTCATAGCCTGACCAGATGTCACCAAACCTTACAAAGGGCTTTCCTATCTGTGGCATCATTGTAAATGCACTATGCTCGCTTATCCAAGGGCTTGGCTGACGTGTAAGGCGGATGCCTTCAATGGAGCGGTCACCGGGATGGTAGTACCAGCTGCCTCTTGAGGTGTCGGTCTGCAAGCTGAAGGCTGCAAAGCCAAAGGGCTTTTGGATAAGGGGGAGGGTGTTACCCTGCGAAAAACGGTGCAGAGATTGTGAGCCCTGCTTTATGTTGACGTATTTGAGATAATCCATAAGAAAACCTACTTTCCTTAAATCCTGCATTTTGTATATGATACCATATATTAATAAAGGTTTCAATAATCCGTTGGAATGAAAAATAAAAAACCGCCTGAAAATCAGGCGGTTTTAATGTTAGTTAAATGGTCAATTAAGCAAGCTCTGCGAAGTACTTGATTGTTCTAACCATCTGGCTTGTGTAGCTGTTCTCGTTATCATACCAAGAAACAACCTGAACCTCATAAAGGTCGTCAGCAACCTTTGATACCATTGTCTGAGTAGCATCAAAGAGTGAGCCGTATGTCATACCGATAACGTCTGAAGAAACGATCTCGTCTGTGTTGTAGCCGAAGCTTGCAGAAGCAGCAGCCTTCATTGCAGCGTTGATGCCTTCCTTAGTAACGTCAGCGCCCTTAACAACAGCTGTAAGGATTGTTGTTGAACCTGTGGGAACAGGAACACGCTGTGCAGAACCGATAAGCTTACCGTTGAGCTCAGGGATAACAAGGCCGATAGCCTTAGCAGCACCTGTTGAGTTGGGAACGATGTT
>JAGBTL010000143.1 GCA_017631355.1 Clostridia bacterium | reverse complement strand
TTGAAAAGCACGTCGCCCTTTTTGAGCTTGGGTGGGTTTTCGGGGTTGAATTTGTGTCCGTGAGTGAGGAAAAATGTTCTGCCGTTATTGAAAAGGAGAGCATATTCACCAAGCACGTCAAAATCAAGCACCATATTGTCAACCTCTGCCTCGCAGTTACCGCGCACGCAGAGAATTTCCTGTGCCATTCCGTTAAGGAGCGCAATCACTCCCTTGGGGTTATAGCCCTCAGGCAAATCATTACGGGGTCCGTGGTAAAGCACGTCACCAAGCAAAATAAGCTTATCACACTTTTCCTCGTTATATCTGTCAACAAGCTGCTGACAAAATGTCAATGAACCGTGTATATCCGATGCAATCATCAATTTCATAAAAATCTCTCCTAAATAATTTAACCTTATTCAACCGTAACCCACATAACAGGGCGAACGGCACTACGCTGACCGTACACGTAAACGCCCTTCGGGTCAAGCTCGCCATTATGGTGCACACCACATACATCCACACCATAAACACCGGGAGTTCGCAGCCACCACCAACAGTTACCCTCTTTTATTTCCGCATTTTTGAACGCAGTAAAAGCTGTAGGCTGTGCCCTGCGCTGCTCATTTGCAGGGAAATATGACGCCGCCTCGTTATAGCTCAGAAGATAAATGTTATCAACCGTGTTATTGCCTCCCCAGGTTCCGTAAAAAGGATTTGATTCATTTGTAACCGAGGTTGGAATAATCATATTCTGTCGTTCAGCTGAAAATGCCGTTTGCATAAACTCACCGTTAAGCCAAGAACGCAGCTCACAATTTGCCCACGTAAGCTCCATATTGCGAGAGTCATATTGACGGCAATCAATACCATATCTTGAAATAAGTAGTCTTTGGTTTCCGTTAACCTCCAAAACTTGCCACTCAATTACCTCAGCTCCGTTTGAAAGGTTATTGTCCTGTTCATAGACACCAAACCTAACAATATCTCCAACACGGGAGCTTTTAAGCGCTTGCTGCTGAAGCTTAAGCACCGATTTCTCGGCAAGCTCCTTACTATCAGAATAATCACCAAGCTTTTTATATAAGTCAAGCGCCTTTTCATATTCGCCATCAGCATAAAGCTCCTGCGCCATATTATACATACACTCTACAATACGGTCAGATGAATCCTTATACGGCTCAAGCTCCTCAAAGGCAGCAATGGCTTCAACATAATTGCCTTTATCCATCAGCTCGCAGGCAAGCTTGTAATCATTGGAGGGCTTTACCACAAAAATGCCCACAATCGCAATAACTGCAATAAGCAAGGCAACTGCTATAACACTCAAAACAATTATCACCGGTGTGTTTGATTTTGCTTTGGCGCTTTGATTGCCCACGCTCTGCATTGAAGAATCAAAAACAACGTTACCGCATTGACTGCAAAAAACCTTGTTAGCACCATCTACTGCTTTAACAACGGTACCGCAGTATTTACAATTATGCTCCATTATTATCCCTCGCTCAATAAGAATAACACGATTATAGTATAAAAACCCATACCCGTCAACTACCGGTGACACTCTTATTGCAATAACGATAATAAACTTACGTTTATTTCATCCAAATAAATTTTATCACCTTGCATTTTTATTTGTTATGTGATAAAATCAACAGGTCGTGAATATGCGGGTGTGGCGTAATTGGTAGCATTGAGCCCGCACGCTGCCTGTGGCAGATGCAGTAAGGGCGAAATGGCGCAGCGGTCAAAATTTCTGCGAGTGAGCAACGAGCAAAAGAAATTTTGGACACCGCAAGAGTCCTTCCCATAAAGGTACTTCCTCAACGAAACCGTTGAGTACAACAATAAAATATGCGGGTGTGGCGGAATTGGTAGCATTGAGCCCGCACGCTGCCTGTGGCAGATGCAGTAAGGGCGAAATGGCGTAGCGGTCAAAATTTCTGCGAGTGAGCAACGAGCAAAAGAAATTTTGGGCACCGCAAGAGTCCTTCCCATAAAGGTACTTCCTCAACAAAGCTGTTGAGTGATAATACAACACACAAATATGCGGGTATGGTGGAATTGGCAGACACGCAAGATTTAGGTTCTTGTGCCGAGAGGTGTACAGGTTCGACCCCTGCTACCCGCACCAAATAAAAACAGAGATGCTTTTCGCATCTCTGTTTTTGTTATCTTTCAAAAGCACTTAAATTTTATCAATATCTTCCTTGGTAATAAGGTGGAAGCCTGCATCCTCAAGGATTCCCTCTGCCTTGCAATTATCCTCAACTCTGAGAACAACGTATGCATGCTTTTCTGTACGAGCCATAAAAGCATAGAGATAATCCACGTTAATATCATTTTCATCAAGCACCTTGAGAGCTGCTGTAAGCTTGCCGGGAGCATCACCGATTTTCACGCCCACAACGTCAGTCATTTTAATAAGATAGCCTGTTTCTGAAAGAATTTTCTCCGCAGCAGCCTCATCGTTCACAATAAGGCGGAGGATACCGAAATCCTGAGTTTCTGCAATAGAAAGTGCTCTGAGGTTTATGTTGTTTTTTGCAAGTGTGTCTGTAATTGACACAACTGTACCCTGCTTGTTTTCAACGAAAACTGTTAACTGTTTAATTGCCATAGTAAAAGCTCCTCTCTATCTTACACAAGTTTTCTCTTATCAATAACGCGGACTGCCTTACCCTCGCTGCGGGCAATGCTCTTGGGTGCTACAAGGTGAACTGTGGGGTTAATGCCAAGCATAATCTTCATAGCACCTGCAAGGCTCTTTTCCATTGCAAGGATATCGCTCACCTTATCGGTGAATTTATCCGCTGTCATTTCAACGTTTACTTCAAAGGTATCGTTGTTGTTCACGCGGTCAACAACAATCTGATAGTTGGGCTCATAGCCCTCTTTAAGGAGAACTGTTTCAATCTGGCTGGGGAACACGTTAACGCCACGGATAATAAGCATATCATCTGTTCTGCCCATGGGCTTTGCCATTTTGATGAGTGTACGTCCGCAGGAGCACTTTTCGCGTGAAAGCACGCAGATGTCACGTGTGCGGTAACGAAGAAGGGGGAAAGCCTCTTTATCAAGTGATGTGAAAACAAGCTCACCCTTTGAGCCCTCGGGAAGAACCTCCCCTGTATCGGGGTCGATAATCTCTGCAAAGAAGTGGTCCTCGTTGACGTGCATGCCTGTCTGTTCGGAGCACTCAAATGCAACACCGGGGCCTGTTGACTCTGTAAGGCCGTAAATATCATAAGCCTTGATACCAAGTGTGTCCTGAATACTCTGGCGCATTTCCTCTGTCCAAGGCTCTGCACCGAAGATACCCGCCTTCAACGGAATGTCTTCAGGCTTGTAGCCCTGCTCCTTGAGAGCTTCGCCGATATATGCTGCATAAGATGGTGTGCAGCAAAGAATTGTTGCCTGAAGGTCAGTCATAAACTGAATCTGACGCTCTGTATTACCTGATGACATCGGAAGTGTAAGGCAGCCAACCTTATGTGCACCGCCGTTAAGACCAAAGCCACCTGTGAAAAGTCCATAGCCGTATGCTACCTGACATACATCCTTCTTTGAGCCGCCAACTGCAACAATTGCACGTGCGCAGCAATCATCCCACAAATCAACGTCGTGCTGTGTGTAGAAAGCAACAACTCGGCGACCTGTTGTGCCTGATGTTGAGTGAAGACGAACACAATCCTCAAGGGGCTTCGCAAGAAGTCCGTAAGGATAGGCATCACGTAAATCTGCCTTTGTAAGGAAAGGGAGCTTATGAAGATCATCAATGCTCTTTATGTCGTCGGGAGTAACACCCTTTTCATCCATAAGGCTCTTATAGTAAGGCACGTTTTCATAAACGTGCTTAACCTGCTTTACCAGTTTTTCGGATTGAAGCTTTTTCATTTCTTCAATCGGCATGGTTTCAATTTCTTTTTGATAGTAATTTTGTGCCATTTTGACCACCCTTTCTGAATTTGGCTTAAGCCGTCGGACTGTGAAGATGGCAAATAAAAAACGCCCTCCGCATTCCGCTCAAGAACACAGAGGACGAGAAAATCAATCCCGTGGTACCACCTCAGTTCGTTGCTATCTCACGGTAGCAACCTTTTCAGGTACTATCATACCTTAGTTCTGTTACGGGAACACCCGTTGCATCCTACTTAAGCGAAGCTTGTTCAGCGCACTGCTAACAGAATGAATTCGTGAAGGACGTCCTCATTGCCTCGCACCGCCCGGCAACTCTCTCAAGATTCTTTCCAGCCTACTACTTTCTGCTCAAATGCATTTAACGAAAAAACTATACCACCACAAGCACTTATTGTCAACACTTTTTTCAAAATTCACAGCCTCACAAATCAACAATTATCCCCCATCCTCCACGTTGGCAGCTTTGGTATTGCCGAACCTTATACGCTTATTGCTATATTGGGGCTTGTTGTAAAACTTACCCGCGAGCACTTTGCAGAAAAGAAATAATAATTACACAGCTTCAGCCTTAATTGGTTGGAGCTGTTTTTTTACTTGTAAACCCTGAAAACCTGTGATAAAATGAAGCTATCAACACAAAGGGGTGTTCGTTATGAAAAGATTTGTTCAGGTTGGCTGTGGTATCCGAGGCATTGAGGGATATGCCGAGCCTATACTCAAGGAATACCGCGACCACGTTCAATTATGTGGTGTTTACGACGTAAATCACAAGCGTGCCGCACTTGTCAGCCACTATGGTGGCGTTGAGGTTCCTGTGTATGATGACTTTGACAAAATGCTGAACGACGTTAAGCCCCATACTGTTATAGTAACTACCAAGGACTGTATGCACGACTTTTACGTTATCAAAGCCCTTAAAGCAGGGTGTGACGTTATTGTAGAAAAACCCCTGACAACCACCTTTGAAAAGGCAAATGCCATTAAAAAGGCAGAGGAGGAATCGGGCAAGCACGTAACGGTAGTTTTCAACCTTCGTTATCTGCCAATTTTCGTAAAGCTAAAGGAACTTATCAGCAGCGGAGTTATCGGTGACGTGCTCAGCGTTCACTTTGAATGGCTCCTTGACACGCAGCACGGTGCAGACTATTTCAGACGCTGGCACCGTCAAAGAGAAAATTCAGGCTCACTTCTTGTGCACAAATCCACTCACCACTTTGACTTGGTAAACTGGTTCCTTGATGATGACCCTGTTGCAGTTAATGCATTCGGTTCAAGGCGCTTTTACGGACCGACACGCGAAAACCGTTCAGAGCGCTGCCTTACCTGTCAGCACAAGGACACTTGCGAATTTTACCTTGATATAAACCAACCGCCAATGGACAAGCTTTACCTTGAATGCGAGGACGTGGACGGCTATTACAGAGACAGATGCATTTTCTCCGAGGAAATTGACATTGAGGACTCCGTAAGCGTTAACGTGCTTTATAAAAAGGGCGCTGTTATGAGCTATTCACTTACAGCACACTCACCCTATGAGGGTATGAGAATTGCCTTCAATGGCTCCGAGGGACGCCTTGAATTCTGCAAAATTGACGGCAGATATCCCGAGCTTCGCAAGGGCGTTGACAACGTTATTACAATAATCAACCGCAAGGGCGAAAAAATCACAATGAACGAGCCCACAGACGGTCCGGGAGGTCACGGTGGTGCTGATGAAAGAATTCAGGAAAACCTGTTTGTCGGCTGCACAAGCGACCCCTTGGGACAGATGGCTGACACACGCGCAGGCATGATGTCAATCGGTATCGGTATGGCAGCAAACGTTTCAATGGCAGAAAATCGTCGTGTTTACCTGAGTGAATTTTACGGCGACCTTTAATTACAAATAAGCTTCCACTTATACAGTTTTTTTAAAAAAAATCGTCAATCGATGAGACCACTCACCGACTGACGATTTTAATTTTTAAACTCAGGCTACTGGTTAATTCCCTTTCGCTACAACTGTGTATGTACCGTCAGCATTTGGAATTATGGTGTAGCCTTCTGTGTCCAGATATTTGCTTACATCCGATCCGAAGGTTTCATCGGTAATTACACAGCTTTCATGGTATTCACCCTCAAAAAGTCTTGAAAGCTCGGCTAAGTCTTTTTCACTTATTTTTCCGTCACCGTTAATGTCAGAAGCATATTTTTGTGCAGTTGAAAGTCCTTGGGGATTTTCAACCGCCTGCTTGATGGCATTTATGTCATCCTCATCCAGAACGCTGCCGTTTCTGTCAAAGTCACCAACAGCGTAAACTATGGGTGCATCAGACAAGCCGACTATAACAAGGTTCATTTTTGCTGCATCAAGGGCATCGACATAGCCGTCACCATTAAGGTCAAGCCTTATAATTTCGTCGTAGCGCTCTGTTTCTGATTCAGCGTGACCACCTGAAACAACCACGTTTACGATAGCCTGATAGTCAAGCACATCGATCACTCCGTCAGTATTGGCATCACCAACACCTGAAACGGAGTAGCCGCCTGTGTTGCCAACTTCAACAACACTATAAATCGGTTTATCTGTGATAACGGGAAGTGAGCCCTCCACGTTACTCTTCTGACCCCACGCAGAGCCGAGACGATATGCAACCTCACCATTGGCAAGGGCTGCTTTGGTAACCTTTGTTTCACCGGCTGATTCTCTGAACGTTATATTTTCAGCGGTTACGTCAGCATAGTAGCAATTTTCAGCCACAGCACCACCGACAGGCGCCAGGAGAGCCTTTTCGCTCATTCCCTCACCGGCAACAACCTTACAATCCACAGCAAAGGAGTTTTTAACGATGACGAGCTGAGTGCCACCAACTGCACCGGCAAAAACACCTAATGCATCACCGTTTGTTGTATATGCAGTTACTGTACAATCAACGGCATAGCAATTTTCCACCGTACCGGAATATGCGAGAACCGAGCCTGCGTTCCAACCGCTTACGGTAGCATTGATTACGCCGAGATTTTTAACTGTAACAGCTGCCAGGGTTGTATAACCAACCAAGCCCTGTGAGCCATCACCCTTTGCTGTAAAATTGGAAACAGTATGACCCTTTCCGTCAACTGAACCCTTGTACTGCATCAGAACAGGTGCACCCAAATCCTCAGCAACATCATTGTACAAGCCTATTGGGTACCATACTCTGCCTTCAAGGTCAATATCCGCTGTCAGAACAGCGTTTGCACTTGTTTGTCCTTCAATATTAACAAGGCGCGCAAACCAGTAAAGGTTACCCGCATTTCCGATCTGATAAGCATCATTTACCAATTCTGCGGGCTGATAACCGCCGCAATCAGTACAGAAGCCGTTTTTATCAAAAGCGGTATGCTCTTTGAACTCATTAACATTTGTATATTCGGGACAGCTGTTTGCAATATAATACAGCTTTTCACCACCGACAACCGGCAGAGCATCTGTGCCTATTTTCTGACCCCAGGCAGAGCCAAGCTTGTAAGCAATCTTACCGCTTGCAAGCTGTGCATCGGTAACTGTGGTAATATAGAAATCATGGGCGCCGTTAGTTGTAATATAAGGTGTGCTATTCAAGGCATAGCAATTTGTAACACCGGCTAAACCATTCAGCGAACCAAAGGCAGAAATATGAGCCTTGGCACCAAGGTTGGTTTCGTTTACAATTTTACCTGCCCAGATGGTATTTTCAATGGTGGTCTGTGCACTTGACACGCTGTTGGACACTATACCGCCAATGTAAATAGTATCGAATGCTGTTGTGCCGTTATTGTAGCTACCACTCTGATATGATGTCTTGATTGTTCCGTAAGCGGCACAGTTGCGAATGGTAACTGCAGAGTTATCGTTGGTCTTACCAACAAGACCGCCAACACCATCCTGTGCGCGGTAAGGACCAAGGTCAAGTGTGCCGTACCAGGCACAATTTTCAACTATTGTTTCGTGGTTGGCATAACCCATAAAGCCACCCACACGGTTAGAGCCGTGAGTACCCTCACCAAGGGTTACGTTAACGTATGAGGTAATGTTGCGGATTGTTGCGCCGTTATGTTCAGGCTTGTTGGAGTTTACACCGGGCGCTGAGCCGATAACACCACCAACGTAATCGTATTTACCGCCCAGCCTTACCTCACCGTAGATAGTGAAATTTTCTACTGTGCCGAGGCGAACCTCACCAAAGAAGCCCACACCACTTTTTTTGCCTGTTACGTTAAGGCCTGTTATAGTGTGCCCCTGACCGTCAAAAGCACCGCGGAAGTTATAGTTGGTTTCGCCTGTTGTACCGATAGGTGTCCAAGGTCTGTTTTCAAGGTCAATATCCGCTGTCAGTATACCCTTAATCTCCCTGTTGCCCAGCTCATTTACCTGCTGAGCAAACCAGAACAGATTACCTGCATTAGCAATCTCATAATATCCCGTTGAATTGAGCTTTGCAGGCTCACAACCTCTGTCGCACTTAACACAAAATCCGTTTTGGTAGGTATGCTCCAGCTCATAAAAATACAGAGACTTATATTTATCACCGCTGACTAATTCTTCAACACCTGCAGGCGAATAAAAAGTGCCGATATTTTCTTCAGAGGCCTGGGTTTCCTTTATACCAATGCCGCAGCATCTACCGGGATCAAGCTTTACACTATTGGCAATATCTGTTGATTCGTTACCGCTTATTGCGACACCATAATTATTCTTAAATAAAATGTTACCACCGGTTATAATAAGCTCGCCGGTCACGCTTGTAGCTGAGTCGAATATTTTGCTGGACCCATTTACAGAAAAGTTGATATTGCCACCGGCAATAGTTACCTTACCGCCGACAAAAAGGCCGTCATTATATCCGGATGTCGCATTTAAAGTACCTGTGGACTCTTTGGTGACAAGCAGCTCTGCATTTTCCTCAACCGTGATAGCAGTTTCTAATAATCTCAGGTTACCTGTAATTTTGTTCTCACCCTCAATGGTAAGTGTGAGCTTTGCGCCTGACTTTACCGCTATATTGGCTAAAGCTGCTTTGTTGATGGTAACAGAATGATCTCCGCTCTCGATAGTTACGTATAAACGAGTATAGTTTCTTGCGTCCGGATTAAAAATTATAAGCTCACCTGTATATTTTGTGTCGTTAAAATATTTGTTTCCGTTGGCATCCGCAGTAAGCGTAATGTTTTCGCTTGAACAAAAAACACCATATTTACTGCATACATCACACTTCTGGTCACCGTTACCATCAAGATGAACGTATACACCGCACAAGTCACAATAATGGTTATGATCATTATCCTGACATATTATGGCAGAACTACAGAAATCACATTTACAGTCGTTATTTTTGTCACCACAAACTATTTTTGCATCACAGATGTCGCACCAATGGTCCCAGTCATTGTCTACACAGACGTGATCATCTGCCGCATATGCGATAATGCTTGTCATAGGTCCACATCCCACAACAAGAGCAAGGCAGATTATAAAGCTTATGGCAGATTTTAATTTTTTCATACAATCGCTCCTCTGATTCTTACAAATGCAAAAATGTCTGTTTTATTTGATGCTCTATGAAATTTTTTAATATCTTATATCTATGGTTATGCAGCTTTTCTTCAGCACAGGCTCACCCATAGGGCTTGTGCCTGTGGTAAAATACTGTTTTCTTAAATTTTAGCACTGATGCTAAAACAACACAACTAATTTTTGGAATTTTTCAGTTAAAATTTGTTTTTAATAATACAAAGCCATTAATACACTTGAAATTTACAGCACTTGTGATACAATAACAGTAATAAATTTCAAGTTTAAAGGACAAAATTATGATAACAAAAATTATTGAAATAGTAAAGGATGCAGGAGAAATTATTCTTTCTGCACACAATCAGGAATCTGCCGTTACTGCCAAGGAGGGCAAGAAAAACTTTGTAACAAAGTACGACGTTGCAGTACAGGAGTTTTTATTTGCAGAGCTTGGCAAGGCCTTCCCCGAGGCAGAGTTTGTTGGTGAGGAGAGCGAAAACGATTTTGAAAGCAAGGCTTTACGCTTTATAATTGACCCCATTGACGGCACAACGAACTTTATGCAGGACTACCGCTGCAGCTGTATTTCCGTTGCACTCTGCGAGGGCAACAGCATTAAAACCGCCGTTGTGTACAATCCATATAACAAGGAGCTTTTCAGCGCAGAGGCAGGTAAGGGCGCTTACCTCAACGGTGAAAAAATTCAGGTAAGTGACCGTCCCCTTTCAGACGGACTTGCACTTTTCGGCACCTCACCCTATCACCCCGAAAACACCGACGAAACCTTTGCACTTTTAAGAAGAGTTTTTGATTTTTCACGAGATATACGCAGAAGTGGCTCTGCCGCCTATGATATATGTATGGTAGCCTGCGGCAGATGCGAGGTTTTCTTTGAAAAGGAGCTGCAGCCCTGGGACGTTGCTGCAGGAACACTTATTTTGAAGGAAGCAGGTGGAATTGCCACCAACTACGACGGCAAGGAAATTGATTTCTCCAAGCCCGAGGACGTAGTTTTTGCAAACCCTGCAGCCTACAAGGAGTTTATGACCTTACTTTAAAAAACGAAAGAGTCGTTTCCCCTATCAAGGTGAAAACGACTCTTTATTTTTATACTGTAATTGTATTATCCATAATAATGGATGCTGTGTTCACGTTCTGACCAAAGGCCTTGAAGTTATCCATTTTAATTTCTACGGTGTAAAACCAGGTTCCGCTGACAATTTCACCGTTACTGTTGATAACAACCTTTACGGAAGGATTGGTGTAATAAATTTTTGTTTCCTCCTCGGAAAGCTCAAGAGGTAAGCCCCTTGATGCCAGATCGTCAACCACAACGGCAATATCACCTACTGCAGTTATGGCGTGTCCTACACTACCGCTGTTGGCATCCTCACGTGCACCTGCAGTCTGCTCAAGCATTACAAGCTCTATAACTGTGTCATCACCCTGCTTATATGCTTTGGCGGAGCTTACGTCCCCTGCCACCATATTTTCAAAGCCGCCTGTTATGCCTGCCTTTTCGGTGGAATTGCTTTCAAGGAACTTGCCCATTATTCCGCCAACAAAATCCATTACGTTGGCATATTCACCATTATTTACGCTAATGCTCTTGAGGGCTATGCTCTGCTTTGAGGTCACACCTGCGGTAGATTTTCTTGCCGCATTTTTGTATTCCTCAACAACTCGTTCAGCCGACCACGCTGAGGGGTCATCAGCAACGGCCTCGGTTGTCTGCTCCGTTGACTGGTTTGACGCCCCATCATTCTGCACAGGCTGTGTAGCTTCCTGCGTTGTAAGCGCAGTAGTATCAGCCACAGCTCCGTTATTCTCAACAGCTTCCGTAACCACGTTGTTCACAACGTTATTATAAACTGTGGAATCCACCTGAACAGGAGATGTCTGCTTGCTTGATTTACAAGCAAGCAATGAAAAAGCCGCAAGCAAAGAGATTATAGCCGCAAGCACTCTTTTGCTTTTCATATAAATCACTCCGAATAATTATTGTTTATTCACAAGCTGTAAATACCTTTCCTCAAGCATATCGTAATGTGTGTAATTTTCTGCCTGTGTAATAACATCGCGTGCGCTTGTGTAAGGCTTTACAACGTCATTATATACGGAAACAGCCTTAAGGTAAGCGCTGAGCTCACGCTTTATTTTAATGCTTTCAATGAAGTTAGCCGCCTCGCGGTTCATAAGCTCTGTCTTAACCGCTTCATCAGGCAGACCTATATTTTCTGCACCATACCTCTGCATAAGCCTTGCGGAGCGCATTTTGATTCGTGCATTTTTGATTGCATCCGAACGAATTTCCTTTTCCGCGCTATCCGATTTGGGCAATGCCTTGGCCCTTGCAAGCTCCTCCGCTGCATCTGCATAGTAGAACAGCTCACCGTTCAGTAGGTCAGCCTGCGCCTGCTGAATGCGCCTTTCACCTGCAGGAGTGGTAAACTTCATAAGGTCCTGCATAATAATTCCTGCACGCTCAATCGTGCAATTTTCTTCCTTTATACGCTTGCGCTCTTTTTTGCTAAGGCTCTTATCGATAGCTCTCTTTTCCTCGGTTGAAAACCTCTTTGCTTCCTCAATGATTTCCATTGTATCAACAAGCTCCTCGTCGGTCAGCTCGCCAATAGCATAATTTTCAAACATTGCGCGTATTTTAAGAACCGCAACGTAAGCCCTGTGCTTGTTTTCGGTAAGATCATAGAAGCAGAAGGGAATAAGGTTGAGGAATGCACCAACTGCCGAGCAAATCAGAAGCACCTCAAACAGGCCGTTGCGTATTGAGTCGTCATAGAGCACGTTGTAATCCTCAAGCAGACCCATTTTTTCATAAATCGCGGGATAAACCATTCCTGTAAAGAAGCCGATTATAGTACCAATCATACCAAGCGGTCCGAACAAGCCGTCAACGCGCACGCCTGTTTTCCATTGGTGATAGTCCCTCATATCAGCCTGAATGTTGTGCTGAATAATGTTCCAGAAGGTGTTTATAAAGTTGTTTACGTACCATATAATGCACATAACAATAATGTTCTGATATGTAAAGTACATTGCCGTCAGAACAACCACGTTTATTGCATTGGCAGTAATCATCAGGTTTCTTTTGCCCATCCACTTTATTGCAAAGGGGCAAAGGAGCATTGACCACAACGCAGCATTACCAATAACGGTGTTTGCAACGCCCAGCATTTCCTGATATTGTCCACCGTTACCGTAAACAAAGGACCAACCAAGCAAAACACCATAGCCCGATTCAAGGAAAACAACCCAGCTTGCCGCCTGAATAATCCAATAATATTTATTCTTGGCAACCTCACGGATGGCATCCATCATACGCACAGGCTCAGGCTTTTTCTTGGGTAAAATCAATCTTTCCTTAACCTTGCGGAAAAATATGGTGCTGATTATAAGACCGATTATGGTAAATACGGGGTATATAATTCTGTACGTCCATATATTATTCAGACCCCAGGTAAGACCTGCAACCAAGGGAATTACAAGACCTGTAACCGTTGGTGCAAAGGAATATATTACCTGTGAAATACTCATAACGTTTGCGCGTTCTTGAGCATTGGGGGTGATTATCTGTTGGAAATAGGTGTAGCTTTCACTATAAAAGCAAAGGAAGATGCTGAGAAGCATATACATAAACCAGACCACAACAGCCTTGGTTATATATTCCATATTTTCATAGGGCAGCCACACAAAAATGGTGGATATAAGCACTATAGGCAGGGCGGTCATTTTAATAAAAGGCAAGAACTTACCGCCCTTAAGGTTGTGGTTGTCATAGTACCAGCTGCGGAATATACCTAATGGAATGCCGATAAGGTTTGCAACCGTCAGCATTATCTGTAAATCCACAGGCTTAAGCCCTATGCTGGCACCAACAAGGAAATTGGAGGCGCTAAGACCGATTGTTGAAGCAAGAATGGTTGTCCAATGCACACCAAAGCCCGCACCGCTGAGACTTGCTATCTCCTTATTGGGGATATAGTTGCCCTTTGCAGGCTCGTGCCAATATTCCTTTACATAGGCAAGCTTTTCCTTAGCCCTTGAAGCAAGACCCTTTTTCACCTGAGTTTCCATCGCACTATCTCCGTCAATTATTTTTCATTTCATAATG
Organism: Clostridia bacterium; assembly: GCA_017631355.1. Taxonomy (GTDB): domain Bacteria; phylum Bacillota; class Clostridia; order Oscillospirales; family Acutalibacteraceae; genus DTU089. The sequence continues at coordinate 5,809 of JAGBTL010000143.1, read as the reverse complement.
TCGCAGCTTATCTGCATACATCAGCTTATCTGCCATAGTAAGCTGTTGCTCAATATCGCAGGTGCTTTCCGTCCACGCTATACCACAGGAGGCGCTAATGCCGTTAGCGCTGAAGGCTGATATTACGTCCTTAACGCCATCCTCAAAGGTGGCCTTGTCAACGTTACTCCTGATAACCACAAATTCATCGCCGCCGACACGATAGGTGTCGCCCTTGAAAATTTCATCTATGCATTTTGCGGCATTTTTAATAAGCATATCACCTGCGCTGTGACCCTTGGTATCGTTCATTTCCTTGAGCCCGTTTATATCAAAATATGCCACACCTGCATTTGCAAAGCATTTGTTTTTTTCATCAATAACAGCGTTGAACTTGTTTCTGTTATAAACGCCTGTAAGGCCATCCTCAAAGCTGATTTTCTGTAATACCGCGTGGCTTTCACGGCGGTCAATACTGTCAAGAATAAAGAACGTTGCTGATGACAGCAAGGACAAATCATCGTAATTCACCTTTGGATTATCAATACCAAGGAAGCCGATTATAACATCATTTTCAATAAGTGGCACAGCAATGAGGCTTTCAATCTGCTGCATTTCAAGTATGCGGTAGGTATCGCTATCCTTGTCAACGTCCTTATCAAGGCTTGTTATGAAGAACATCCCTGTTTCCTTGAACTTGTGTATCCAGGAATCAATAACCTCAAGAGGGATATTCTGAAGCATATCAATTTCCTTTGTTACGCCCTCTGCAGCATATTCATAGGAATTATTCGTTACCTGCTTTTCATAGTCAAACTCAAACAGATATGCTCGGTCACCATCAAAATAATCATTAAGAATTTTGAGAAGGCGGTCAATTGCCGCGTTTATGTTCTGCTCCTCCGCAAGGACTGTTATGCAGTTTATAAGCGTATCGGAAATGCCGAGCTTTTTTGCTACCTGCTTTTCACGCTTTTTGGTTGCCCTGAGGTTGACAAACGTAACAATCATTACAAACAGCACAAGTATCCAGAAGGAGCGTTTAAGCACCGATTCGTTATTGGCTGACATTCCGTCACCCGCACTAAAGCCGCTGTATTCAAATGCAAGAACAATTGTCATAACAACAATAATGGCAAAGCCTGACAGCAACGCTGTTCTGTTGCTTTTTATAAATTTCAAAAACTCGTTCACCAGAGCCACCTGCCTTTTGATAAACCTTTTATTTATAATATCATATTTTATTGTGATTGTAAATAATTCAACCATCCTCATATTCTTGATTTCCCGAATAAAGGGTGATATAATTACATCGGTGATTATATGAAATATTTAGGAATTGCCTTTTGCGTGCTTATATTACTGTTTTTAGCAGGATTTCTGCTGGCAGGTCTTGTAAAAATGAACTCTGCGGGTGATAACCACACCTCAGATGACACAAATGACAATGACACCGACTTCCCGCCCTGTGAGGAGCCTACGTCACAGCACGTCACCGTTGTTGGGCAAACCTGCTCTGCAAGGGTGGTAGGAATCAAAAAGCCAAAAGCAGTAAATGAGTTTTTAATATATTTCAAGGATGAGGACGGCAAGGTTTTCCCCGTATCCGTGCCCGAGGATTTGTACGACGGCTTTGAGGAGGGGCAGACAGGTACCCTTACATTGGTAAACGACAAGCTTTACGGCTTTGAGCTTGATTAAACTGAGATATAAACAGACGGAGATATATATGAAGGATAAAGCATCGTTAGTTTTTACAGGTGACATAGGCTTTGACCGCTATATGTACAAAAAGTGGGAGGACCCTGATTTAATTTCACCTGAAATACTGTCATTTTTACATAGCGCAGACCACGTTATCGCAAACGTTGAGGGTCCTGTGGCAGAGGCTGAGCAGAACACTACACAAAGCGGTGTTCAGCAGCTTTTGCACACCATTGACCCCAAGGCTGTTGCTGTGCTTAACAATATGAAGGCTGATATATGGAACATCTGCAACAACCATATTATGGATGCAGGTCCCTACGGCATTGAAAGCACCTTGAAAATTGCCCGCGAAAACAACGTGCAGACCATTGGTGCGGGAATGAATATTGATGAAGCACGCAAATCCGTTATACTTCCCGAGGCAGGCGGCATTGGTATGTTTGGCGTTGGATATCAGCGCGCATGCCGCAAGGCAGACGTTGACAAGCCCGGCTGCTACAGCTGGAGCGACCTCGACGCTATTCAGGAAACAATCAACGAAATAAAATCAAAATGCCGTTGGTGTGTTGTGGTTGCCCACGCAGGCGAGGAGTTCACACCCCTACCCTCACCCTACACAAGAGAGCGCTATCACAAATACCTTGAAATGGGTGCAGATATTGTTGTATCACACCACCCACACGTGCCTATGAACTATGAAACAGTTGGCGACAAGATTATCTTTTATTCGCTGGGTAACTTTATTTTTGACACAGACTATCAGCGCTCACAGTACAATACAGAAATCGGTCTTATTGTAAAGCTGAATTTTACAGAAACAGACTTCACCTGGGAGCCTATGGGCCTGAGAATTGACCGCGAAAGCGAGCACATTATAAAGGATGATTTGCCCCGTATTTTCGTGGATGTGCAGGAGGAGGATTTCAAGCTCCTTTCGCCCCTTTCAGCAAAGATGCATATCGCGGCAACAAAAAGGCAGATGACCTACCTTAAACCCGAAATCTTCAAGGATGCAACCGAGGAGCAATGGGCAGAGCACTTCCGCGAGCCACTCCGCACAGGCAGAGTACCCGGCGAAACACTTGACTTTTTCATTCTTTGCCCCTTGGCAGAGGAGGCGGAAAAGGGCCTTTGGAAGCAAAGCAGGTTAGAAGATATTAAAAACTATATTCTGGAGCAGATGTAATATGGCTATACCAACAGTAAAATTCAACAAAAACGGCAAGCTTAAAATAATGCACATTACCGACACACACCTTGACCACGACAACATTGATATGTCACTTTTTCTTATCAACTGGGCGTGCAAAAAGGAAATGCCCGACGTGGCGGTTATTACAGGCGACAACGTACACAACGATGACAATGCAGAGGTTACAAAAAGCTACATTGACAGACTTATGAGGATTTTTGACGACCTCAGCATTCCTGTTGCAATTACATACGGCAACCACGATTCAGAGGTTGGTGCAATGTCACGAAGTGAGCTTACCGACTACTATAACACTCACTCATCATCCATAACCTATGGTGACGGCCCCGACAGCGCCACCTACTGTGTACCTGTTTACTCACAGAATGGCGACAAGGTAAAATTCAACCTTTGGATTTTCGACTCAAACGACTACGACGAAAAGGGTCGCTACGGCTGTGTGCTCCCCCATCAGGTTGAATGGTACAAGAAAAAATCTGACGAAATCACGGCGGCAAACGGTGGCGAAAAAATTTACTCAATGGCATTTCAGCACATGATTGTTGCCGACGTTTACGATGCACTCAAAAAGGCTGACAAGCACCGCTTCTATTCATTCCACCACATGTATGAAAAAAACGATTACTATATGTTTGACCCCAAGGTGCACAACTTCGGCACTCTGAACGAAACACCCTGCAGCGGTTATTATAACTATGGTCAGTTTGAGGCTATGGTTGAAAAGGGCGACGTGCTTGCTATGTTCACAGGTCACGACCACACAAATGCATTCGGTGTAAAGCACAAGGGAATTGACATTGTAAATTCACTCAGCACACGCTACAATGGCGACCGTTTTTCATCACAGTACGGCTACAGAATACTTGAGATTGAGGAAAGCGATACCTCAAAATACACAAGCCGTAACGAAAGATGGTACAATATGTTCAAAAAGCCCGATTTTGCAGAGCTTAAGAAAAGTGGGGATGAATTCGGCATGAAAACTGCAAAATGCGTAACCTCAAAGGGCAGAATACAGAAGCTCTACACAAGAGTTGGCAGAAAATTCGTCACCCTCGTTACAGGCAGACAGGTTACATATCCCCATTAAAAACGAATTTAAATAATTAAGGCAGATGAGAAAAGCTCATCTGCCTTTTGCTTATTCAACCATATTTATAATTCTTTCAGGAACGGCTAAATCGCCGAAGCCGTAGAAGGCTTTTGCATTTTCACCGAGGAAAAGGGCTTTGTCCTTGTCAGAAATCTCATTTGTTTTCTGCACAAAGTCAAGGCTCATTTTGTATGTAATGGCGGTCATTGTGCGGGGATAATCGCTACCCCACATAAGCTTTTCAAAGCCTACAAGGTCTGCTGCCTCGTTGATTGCCCTTACCGCCGAGGGGTATGGGTAAAACTCGCTATTGAAGAGCCACGTAATACCACCGCTTTCAACAACCACGTTTTTGTTACGTGCAAGCTTTATCTGACTTTGCCAGCCATTGCGGGTCACCATACCAAAATGACCGATTGCAATTTTAAGGTCGGGCAGCTGATCTATAATCTCCTGCAGCATAGCAGTCTGGTTGTCCCCATCATCAAGGTCAATTGATATAAACATATTATTTTCAAGAGCAGCCTTAAAGGGCTCAAGGTGGTTAAGAAGGTTTTTATCCTGAAGTCGTGATGCACAGATTTTAATTCCGTCAAAGCCTGTCAGATCACCCAATGCCTTCTCCTCATAAAGGGCACAGATTTTAATTCTGCCATCAGCCCTTGCCTTGCTTTGGAGCAGGTATGCATCCTGATTGCCGTCAATATATTCCTGTGTGATAACTGCACCGCTGACACCTGCATAGTCCATATTGGCAATAAGGCGCTCAACTGTGTTTTCACCGTCGGTCATATATGGTGGCATCATCTGTCGCACCACGCCACCGAAATCGCTTTTACCGCCGCCGATATCAAAAACAGGCTTGCCGTTCACAATGCCGTTCTGCTTTTTCCACAGGTGACTGTGAGCATCTATAATCATAACGTTACACCATCCTTGAAAATTGCAATTTCTCTGCAATCGTTCAATTCATTTTTAGTTTCCTTGCCGTTTGCCACGTCCTTTATAAGGTCAAGCAGGGCATCGGATATTTTATCGTGGTCAAAGCCATAAGCACAAAAATCAATCCAATTTGCTTTTCTCTGTGCAATAGCCTCGTTAGAGGCAATTTTTACTGTAGGTACAATACCACCTAATGGTGTTCCCCTGCCTGTTGTAAAAAGCACCATATGGCATCCGCAGGCAGTAAGGTTTGTGACGGAAACAATGTCGTTACCGGGGCCGTTAAGAAGGTTAAGACCCGCCTTTGTCACCACGTCACCATAGTCAAGCACGTCCACAACAGGAGCCTTGCCACCCTTCTGCACACAGCCCAATGATTTTTCCTCAAGGGTTGTTATACCGCCCTCCTTGTTACCGGGAGAGGGATTTTCCGAAACAGGCTCGCCGTGGTCCTTGAAGTATTGCTTGAAGTCATTTATAAGTGAAACACATTTGTTGAAAACTGTCTCACTCTCGCAGCGTTCAAACAAAACTGTTTCTGCACCGAACATTTCGGGCACCTCTGTCAGCACTGCAGTTGCACCCATTGAAACGAGTCTGTCGGTAACAACACCTACAACCGGATTTGCGGTAATGCCCGAATAGCCGTCAGAGCCACCGCACTTAAGGCCGATTTTCAGCCTTGAAGCAGACACAGGCTGTCTTTTATCATTTTCCGCCTGTCCTTGAAGCTGTGTGACAATTTCCACACCCTCGGCAATTTCATCCTCACAATCCTGAGTATTGAGGAATTTCACTCTGTCTGGGTCAACCTCACCCAGAACCTATTTCATCTCGTCAATATTATTGTTTTCACAGCCAAGACCGAGAACAAG
>JAGBTL010000142.1 GCA_017631355.1 Clostridia bacterium | reverse complement strand
TCTCCAACGATAAGCTGCCGTTAATTTTAATATGTATTAGCATAGGCTACAATGCCGTTATATATGCCCTGTGCAATATATTTCTGTCCGTTTGCCGTGTTCATCATTGCGCGCTCCGAGGAGTTGGAAATATAGCCAACCTCAACAAGCACCGACGGACAGCTTTCCACCCTCGTTACCTTAAAGGGATAGAAGTGACATCCGTCATTCTCAAGCCCGTAGCCATGGCTGTTGCGCACCGTTGATGGTAGCTGAACCGAAATGCACTTTGCAAGGGGTCCAGAATAGTTCTTATAATAATAAACCGAGCTACCCTTAACACTTGAGCTTGTAGAGCTGTTCAGGTGAATGGCAACATACATATCGGGAGCATTTTCCTCTGCCCACAGTCTGCGCGCCTTGATGTTGGGGACAGGTGTAACGTTTTTATCGTATGAGAAAACAACCGTTGCTCCTGCACCTTCAAGCTGTGACTTCAGCTGAAGTGCAATTTTATAGGCAATGTCACACTCTCTCAAGCCGCCTGCACAAGCACCGGGGTCATCGCCACCGTGACCGGGGTCAAGCTCAATCACCTTGCCCTCAAGTGAGGTGAAGCTTTCCTTTATATCAAGCACAAGATAATTGTTCTCATTATAATAAACGTTGTAGCCGAAGAACGCACCCTTATTCCTGAGGTATATTCGCAGAGTTGCAGTTTTACTTGCAGAATCCAAAAACCAACGACTACCCTTTACAACGTCACTTTCAGTATAATACTGCACGTTTTCATCAACGCTTGTGGTGTTATAGAATTTAATATCCATAAACTCGGCAGTAAAGGTATCACCCGAGTTATTATATGGTCTGCTGTCATAGCCCGTTTCATAGCTCTGTGGTGTCAAGGTAACAGTAAACGGAACCTTCCATTTCATTGCAAAGAACAGCATTGTAGAATTCTCATTATACTTTACAGCGCTTTGCAGGGTAATGGCGTTATCAGGCATCGTATAGCCGCTGAATACCTTACAATCACTTTGTGCAACCTTACCGCCCGATTTCAGGTAAACGAACGAGCCTGACGTTTTGGTAACGTAATCAAAGGTGCCCTTAACCAATGGTGTGTATAAAGGATTTGAATAATCGCTGCTTGATGACTGCGGAGTGCTTTCGCTGTACGGTGTTGTGATTTCGCAAAAATCAACCTTTTGCGATGAGCTCTGCTTGCTGTATGGTGTGATATGTGTTACCTTGGGAAGGTTCTTTTCAGGGTCGATATCTGCACATTGCTCAAGGATTTTCACAACGTCCTTTGTGGAAATCACGCCATCGCTATCCATATCCGCTCTGAAGCGTGACATAATAGACAATTCAATGACAGAGGTTGCACACTTCAACGCCTCGCGGGCATCATCAGTAAGGATTTTGCCGTCACCATTCACGTCACCCATACTTGCGGCGCTTACGTAAACAGACGTATAGGAAAGCACAATGCCAAGGCACAGAGCCACAGCAACAATTCTATTAAAAAGCTTCAACTGTTTCACTCCTGCTTTTTTTACAAATTACTTTTCAAGGCAGTGCGTGTGCCTGAGCCTACCACGCCGTCAACGTCAATGCCTGCATCGGTCTGGAATTGCTTGACCGCCTTAAGTGTTGTGGGACCAAAGTCACCGTCAATATCAGATTCATTCAGGTAACCAATCTGCCAAAGGTGCCATTGGAGCCACTTAACCCCATTACCCGTTGAGCCTGATGATAATGCGCTTGTGGGCTCGGTGTAGGGGCAGGTTGATGAAGCTGCTCCCGAGGTTGAAACCACAATAAAATCTGCTGAAACGTATCCTGTATATGTAACACCGTTAAGCACAAAGGTAACCCTGTGCCATCCGTCTGCGGTGCTTAAAATGTTAACTTCAAATCCATTGGACAAGCCGCACAATACTGCGGCGCTTGTGTTTGGTGCTTCGCGCACGTTAAGAGAATCGCTTACCTTTACAGTACCTGTTTTGTTGCCCTGCGGAGCCGTACCAGAGGTGGTAACACTCACAACGGAAGAGAAGCCTGAATACTGTGCTGTGCTGCCCGAGCCCTTGTACGCCTTAATCTTATATGAATATTTTGTGCCCGAAAGCAAACTCTTGTCAGTAAAGCTGTTTGTTGTTACGTTAGCAACAAGGGTGTATGCATTTGAAAGTCCACCGCTCCTGTAAACTGCATAACCTGTGCAGGTAACTGCATTCCACTTAATTGTTGCCGTATTGTCGGTATAGCCGGAGGCAGTAAGTCCGCCCGGCACGGCAGGTGGCATTTCCGCAGTAAGTTCGGGACAATAAAGTGAATAAATCTTACTGCTGCCATTTGATTTATATGCTCTCACCTTGTAAATGGCGCTACCGCCTGCAGAAAGACCTGAATCGGAATAGCTTGTGTCGGTGGTTGTTTTAACAAGTGTAAAGGAGCTACCTGATTTTTTATAAACCTCGTAGCCCTGCGCACCATCCATTACCTGCCATGAAAGAGTTACAGAGGATGAGCTTGCACCGCTCACGCGGGCAATGGGATAGCCTTGAGTAAAGCGTTCATCTGCAGAAAGGTTGCCGCCCGGCATATCAATAAACACAGGAATTGAGAAGGTTTTTGCATTTGACATAATACCGCTTGAGGTGTATGCCTTATAAGTAATGTTGGCTTCCTGTGCCGCTGCGCGTACGTTTGCCATATATTCGTGATTGTACAAATCACCTGATGCAGAGTTAACGTTGAACTTCTGCAAATAGCCTGTAAACTGATACTGTGCAAATCCGTTGTAAATATACTTTGCACCATAATATATAGTCTTGTATGGGTTGTCCCAAGGTCTGCCGTAGGTTGTGTAAACTGAAACCGTGCTCTTTGCCACGTAGCCTGTGTAGCTTGTGCCGCTGACAGTTGCCTTTACCTTATAGAAATTGCCCGACTCACCCACATAGTAAAGCTCGGTACCTGATGGCACGGTACACAGAAGTGTTGCAGTAGATTCTGTTTTATAAAGGCTTGCACTCTTTGAAGCGGTCATAAAGCCATTTGCCCACTCAAGGCCATCCATTGCGCC
>JAGBTL010000141.1 GCA_017631355.1 Clostridia bacterium | reverse complement strand
TGCCCCGCAAAAACGGCGGGACTTAAAGCGGGGGATGTTATAACCGGGCTTGGCAGCAGCAGAATAAAAAGCATTGACGATGTGGAAAACTATATCCTTAAATACGGCACAGCGGCGGTAACCGTTACCTTTCTGCCAAGCTTATCTGCAATAAAGCCCGAAAGGAGGGTTACTGTGGCATAGATTACAGGAACCATAAAGAGAGCCTTTGTAATATCGGCGGTGCTCATTCCCGCACGGTGCATAGATGACTCGAAGTAAAGTGCAATGGCAGGCATTGCCGAGTCAAAAATGATGTGTGAAATAATGAGCATCTTTGTATCTTTATTAGAGAAAATATATTTCACACCGTTAAAGACACCCGACTGATTACGCTGTGCCTCCTTCTGCTGCTTTTTAAGCTCCTTTTCCCTTACCCGCTCCTCCAAGGGACGTGAAAGATATTCTATCCTCTCGCTGACAAAGACCTTTGTATCCTTGGCAAGTAGTATAACAAGTAAAACTGCCACAAAGCCGATAAGTGCAGGCACAAGGAAAATCTCGCGCCATTTTGTGGCATCGTCACCCATAAGGATATCACGAAGTGTGGGTATAAGAATAACACCTAAAAAACCAAAGCCTTTAAGGAAGCTGTAGAGTTTTGCCCTGTGCTTGTGGGGTGCTTCCTCAAGAATATAGATAATCTGAATATCGTGACCCATAAAGAAGCTGATTATGGCAAAGCCCACAAGGAACATTATGTAGCTTGATGAAAGATGAATAACTAAAAGCCCAACCGCCATACCAAGGGTGGAAAGCGCAAAAAGAGGCTTTCTGCCCCATTTATCGGCAAGAGCTTTATAAAATGGTGTAAACAAACCGAAAACGTAAGTAACAACACCTATACCCGAATGGAAAGCAAGCCCGTCCTCATAGGAATAATACTTACCCATAAACGGATTGTTGACGAAAAACTCCGTAACAAACGAGGATTGCACGGTAACGGTAAGGTTACTTGTAACCTCGTCAAGAATATTTACAACCGCAATAAGGAAAATAAGAATAAAGAAATATTTACCCGATGAGCCCTTTGACTGAATTTTATTCAATCGCGAAAGCTCCTTTTTCTCCTTTGTAATAATTTTTTGCTGAGTTTTCATCCTATCACCTCTGCTTGCATTATAGCATTTGAATATGATATTTTCAATATATGTAAAAGCTCCCGTGACAATAAAAGCTGTCACAGGAGAAATTTTTTACGCAAAATACTTTATCAGATAAAGAATCATCATATGCACAGGGTAGAAGGCATAGAAGCCGTACTGCATCACCTTGCTTGAACGGCCCTTTCTGCCACCGTAAAGCCATATAGGTATAAGTGAAAGCACCGCAAAGCTCTGTGTGGGAATTTCAAAGCTTCTGCCCAAAAGCTCAAAGCTGAACATCTGACCCTCAAAAAGAAAAACGTGTATAACCACCATTGATACAATCTGGGCGATCCACGCAAAGTGAAAATCCCTCAGCAGATAAAACACAACAACTGTTGCCACACCCCAGAAGCCGTAATCAACAAAGCCGAAAAAGGCGGCAACGGAAATCAATATCAATAACAAAACGGATATTGCCACGTTCTTAGGCTTTACTGTTTTTTCTTTAACGCTTTTTTTCAGATTGTCAATCACCATTATTGCAAAAAGACCAAGCAATAACGTAAACATAACGTTTTGATGAAAAGGGTTAAGCCACGTGCTTACACAGAAAAGATCAAAGGGAATCTCTGAAATCAACGCAAAAAGGAATAGTCTTTTTGCATATTTTTTCACGTCCGAGGTATGTACAAAGCCTTCTGCAATCTGAAATGCAAATATAGGAAATGCAAGTCTGCCAAGATAGGTCATCCAGTTACCGAAGCTCATATAGGTTGCCCATATATGGTCTGTAACCATCAGCATAACAGCAATAACACGGAGCATATTGGAGGTTAAGCCACCAAAAGGAATTTTAATAAGTGGTGTGTTAACAGGCAGCCTTCTGTTTTTCACTTCTTCCATGCTATACGCTCCTTTCCGTTTTTGTTTTAAAATCTTTTCCAGAAGTTCACACCCCACGGGTGGGACTGCTCCCCCCATTCATCGCGGTGGTTTATTATTTTCTCGCGCATTTCGTAAACCTTATCCTTATAACCATCACAGTCCGCAAGGTTTTCCCTTTCCCAAGGGTCGTTTTTAAGATTATAAAGGAAGGTCCATTTATCATCCTCTGCGTCACCGTTACGGTACTCAATAAGCTTGTAATTATCGTCCTTAACACCACGTACAAACTCATCAAAAATCAGGTACAATTCATCCCTGAATTTATCACCGTGCTTACCGTCAAGAAGCTGTGCAAAGCTTTTGCCATCAACTGACTCGGGCACGTCTATGCCCACCTTTTCACAAAGAGTGGGAAAAATATCGTAAAGGTAAACAAACGCCTTATTACGATTGTTTTCGGCTATGCCGGGACCTGCCATAACAAGGGGCACGCGAACACCATGCTCATAAATATCCTCCCGGCCAAGCCAGCCGTGCTGACCGACTGCAAGGCCGTTGTCCCCTGTGAAAACAATTATTGTATTGTCCTTTTCCCCCGATTCCTCAAGGGCCTGTAAAAGTCTGCCGATTTCATAATCAAGATGGGTGATCATAGCAAAATATTCTGCTATATGGCGCTTTATCTCCGCCTCCTGACGAGGATATGCCGCCAGATGCTCATCTCTATGCACCATAAGAGGATAGTTTGTGTCTATAACCTCCTGAAAATTCGGTGGTAATTTTATTTTATCCGGATCATACATCTGACGGAAATTGTCAGGCATAGTGCGTGGGTCGTGGGGCGCAAGATAAGCAAGGTACATAAAGAATGGCTTTTCCTTGCCTGCATTCTGCTTTAACAAATCAATTGCAGAATCTGTGAGCAGGGTGCTTGAGTGCTTACCGGGCTCAAATTCGTCACAATGCTGCTCCTGTGGGTGATTATCGCTATAAAAATCAACCACAAAATTGATTACGTTGTCATACTCACCTGTGGGGTCGTATCTGCAGGTAGGCACGTTCCAATGGTCCCACATACCGCCAAAAAAGATTTTCGCACCCTGAGTAAAGCTACGTGCATAGGCAGGGCAGCCATTGTGCCATTTACCAAGACCTATTGTTTCATAGCCGTTATTTTTAAAGGTTTCAGCAAGGGTTTTATGCTGTGGCGGAATGTTGCCACCCAGCTCCTCAAGGTGAAAGGGATTTCTGCCCGTCATAACCATAGCGCGGCTGGGCATACACACCGCACCGCAGGTACCACCCGCAATATGGGCGCAATCAAATGAAATGCCACGGTTTACAAGTGCATCAAGATTAGGCGTGATTATTTCATCATTACCAAGGGCGTGAATAGTGTCAAACCGCTGGTCATCAGTTATGATAAAGAGAATATTGGGCTTTTTATCCACAGAAACACCACCTTATATAATT
>JAGBTL010000140.1 GCA_017631355.1 Clostridia bacterium | reverse complement strand
TAACGAAACAGCTAATTCAGAGGTTGTTCACCTTGGTTCAATTGTTACAATCAAGGGTACTGCAAAGGGCTCTGCTGAAAGAACATATACAATCACAGGCTTTGCACAGGCAGATCCTCAGAAGGGCAGAATTTCCGACGAATCTCCTGTTGGTAGGGCTCTTATTGGTCACAAGGTTGGCGATAAGGTTACTGTTGAGGCACCTCGCGGCGCAATGACATACAAAATCACCGCTTTGGAAAACGATAAAATCTAACAATAAACAAACTCCTCCGAGCTTTTGCTCAGAGGAGTTTTTCTGTTATTGGCTGTCTGTGTCGTCCGCTATCATTGAACCGACCATTTCATTTTCTCTGAAAAGAAGTGAAATGCACCATATACCGGCCAATGCCACTATTACATAGACAATTCTTGACATTATGGCAGCCTGACCGCCGAACAACCAAGCTACAAGGTCAAATTTAAATAAACCAATGCTACCCCAGTTAAGCGCACCAATTGTAACAAGTATTAGTGCAATCCTGTCTAACATTACGCATACTCCTTTCTTGTTTTAAAAATATTGTTTGTAAAGTTTTCTGATATATACATTTCGGTGCCTTTTATGGTACATAAATATTTTTGATTTTCTTTATTTTTTCAATTAAATATGTTATTATAACAGTAGAAATTTTCTGCGGAGGTTTATTATGCTTCATCTTATCAAAGGTCGTGCAGGTAGCGGTAAAACTGCATATATGCGTAGCCTTATTTCACAACAACTTGATAATGCACAAAGTAAGCCTTTGCTTATTATTCCCGAGCAGTTTTCCTTTGAAAGCGAACGCTCTATGCTCAAGCTGCTTGGTGCAAGACGCCTTAAGCTTGTTGACGTTTACAGCTTTTCACGTCTTGCTGCATGGGCGCTGCGGGGCACTCGCGGTGACTTTACAATACCCGGCGACGGTGTAAGACTTGCTCTTATGAGTGAGGCTATTTTAACCCTGCAGGGCAGACTTAACATTTTTGACCGATGCTATGCCAATAAGGGTGCCTTGGAATCTCTTGTTGATTTTTGTAAGGAGCTTAAGTATTGCTGTATTGATGAGGCAGAGCTTACTGCTAAAACAGAGCTGCTGAATGAAGGCTTCCTTCGTAACAAGCTCGCGGAAATCAATATTATTAACAGCACCTATGATGCACTCGTTTCACAAAGCTATTTTGATGATACGGATGCAATTCGTCTGTTGTATGAATATGCAGTTGAGAACAAGCTTTTTGTTGGGAAAACCGTTTATTTTGACGGCTTCAGAGCATTTTCAAAGCAGGAGCTTCAATGCTTTTCAACAATGCTTTCCCAGGCTGATGACGTTTATATCACCCTTTGCTGCGATAGCGTGAGAAAAAGCTATTCACCATTTAAATATATCAATGAATTTGAAAATCAGCTCAGGAGTATTGCTAAAGAATCAAACGTTTTAGTTGACGAGCATTTTTGTCAGCAGGGAGATAACGTTTTTTCAAAGGACGTTTCAGCCCTTGAACGTAATATCTTTAATAACGATATTCAGCCTGTCACCGAGGGTGACGGGTCATTGAGGGTTGTGCAATGTCTTGATGGTGATGACGAGGCGCGCTTTGTAGCCAACGAAATTAAGCGACTTGTTCGCTCCGGTGAGTATCGCTGCCGCGACATTGCGGTAATTGAACGCTCAAGCGGCGAGTATAAGGACAAAATTATACGCAATCTTAACAGAATCGGTGTTCCCGTTTTTGACGATAACCGTCGCTCATTAAGGTTTGAGGCGTTGTTTATTTATATGGATGCCATTCTTTCCTGTGTGACATCGGGCTTTTCGCAGGAAAGCGTTTTCACATACCTTAAAAGCGGTTTGTCACCCCTTGATATATCGTCTGTTTCAAGGCTTGAGAAATATGCCTTGATTTGGGGTGTTAACGGCAATTCCTGGGCAGATGAATTCACAATGCATCCTGATGGCTTCGGCAATACCCTTGATGATAAGGCGCAAAACCAGCTTGATTCTCTGAACGATTATCGCAAAAAAGCGGTTGTACCGTTGCTGAAGCTTAAAAAGGATTGCGCAGAAAAAACAGGTGCACAGATTTCCGAGGCTATATATAACTTCCTTTGTGAGCAGCACGTTGCAGATCGGTTGTTTGAGCTTCACACGTCCTTGGAGGAAAACGGCTTTTCTGTTGAAGCACAGCGTCAGAGCACCTCTTGGGATATGCTTATGAGGCTCCTTGATACTGTTGCCACTCTTTATTCTGACAGGCACGTTACCTTGCGCCGTTGGACGGAGATCTTCAATATCCTTGTTGAGTCCGAGGACATAGGTGAAATTCCTCAGGGACTTGACGAGGTTAAGGTTGGCTCTGCGGACAGAATAAGGACAGAAAAGCTTAAGGTTGTTTTCCTTGTTGGTGTTAATAAGGATAAGTTTCCTCTTGTCAACGTAAAGAGCGGTGTTCTTACTGATAGTGACAGAATTTCGTTGACCGCGTTAGGTCTTGGCATAAGACCGCCCTATGAGGACACAGTTGAGGAGGAACGCTTTATTGCATATTGTGCAGTAACAGCCTCGTCGGACAAGCTTTACGTTACCTATAAGGCTATGGATGATGACGGAACAGCCCTTTTACCATCGGAAATTGTAAATGCTGCACGTGACAGCGTTTGTGATTTGAGTATTTGTGAGTCAGCATCTCTTAAGCTGACGGATAAAATTGAATGTGATGAGGATGCGTTTTCTCAGCTTGCCTCTGTTTTCACAGGCAACTCTGCTGAAAAAGCAACTCTTTTGAAATATTTTGAAAGCAAGTCCGAGTATGCACACAGGCTCAAAGCACTTGAAAGGGCAACGGATAAAAAGCATTTCGCCTTTGAAGATACGGAAAAATCAAAGAAACTGTTTGGTGAAAATATCTATCTTTCAGCAAGTCGCGTAGAGAGCTTTTATAATTGTCCCTTCTCATACTTCGTCCGTTACGGCTTGAGGGCAGAGCCCTTGCGTGCTGCGGAGCTTGACCCTGCACAGGGGGGTACCGTAATTCACCTTGTTATGGAAACCGTTCTTGCAAAATATCCCAAGGCAGAGTTCGTTACTGTAGATATTTCGGAGCTTCGTACCCTTGTTGCCGAAACCCTTAAAGCCTATCTTGAAGAGAAGATGGGTGGCTATTCAGGTAAATCAAAGCGCTTTATGTTCCTGTTTGAACGCCTTGTTGACGTTTCAATGACTATCATTGAAAGGCTCAGACAGGAGTTTAAGGTTGGCTCCTTTGCGCCCTGCGATTTTGAAATGAAAATCGGCGGGGAGGATATTCCTGCCTATAAATTGCCCCTTGACGACGGCAGCGTTACACTTACAGGCTCCGTTGACCGTGTTGACCTTATGGAAAAGGACGGTATTAAATATATCAGAGTTATAGACTACAAAACAGGCAAGAAGGAATTTAAGCTTTCAGAGCTTTATAGTGGTCTTAATATACAGATGGTGCTTTATCTTATGGCACTTCTCAAAAACGGTAAGGATTATTACGGTGAGGCCCTGCCTGCAGGCGTATTATACCTTCCGTCGCGTATCGGTGTTTCTGATTATATGGAAACACGTTCTCCCGACGCTGAAACAGTAACTGCAGTTCGTAGAAAAAGCGGTAAGCTTTCAGGTATGGTGCTTGACAGTCCCGTTGTCTTCAATGGCATGGGTGTGGACGTGTTCCCTGATTATTTCCCTGTAGGCTACAATAAAAAGAATGAGCTTACAGGCAACAAATACTCCCTGCTTAACTTTAAAAATCTATCAACGATTATAGATGATAAAATCAGGTGTATGGGTAACAGCCTTCATAATGGTGAAGTGGGCGCAATTCCATCAGGTAAGGAGGGTGAGGGCTCAATGTGCCGTTATTGCTCGTACAAGCCTATATGTAATCACGAATTTGGTGATGAAGTCAATGAGGTCGTTTCTCTGACCCATACAAAAGCCCTTGAAAGATTGGAGGATGATTCCTGTGAGCAATAAATGGACCGCTCCCCAAAGAAACGCCATTGATGCTAAGGGTATGCAGATTCTTGTTTCTGCTGCCGCAGGCTCAGGTAAGACCTCCGTTCTTACCGAAAGGGTTAAAAATATCCTTTCCGATACCAATGACCCTTGTTCCGTTTCAGAGCTTCTTGTTGTTACGTTTACACGTGCTGCGGCAAGTGAAATGAGGGACAGAATATATAGCGCCTTGCACGAGGCTGCTCTTGCAGATAAAGTGAAGGCGGATTACCTTCTTCGTCAGATGACGCTTCTGCCTACGGCAGATATCTGCACAATTGACTCCTTCTGTGCCAAGGTTGTTAAGGATAACTTTGCGGCCGCTGACGTCGAGGTTGATTTTGCAATGATGGATGATAAGGATACCGCAGAGCTTACTGCAAAAGCCCTTGATACTGTCATTGAGGCCCTCTATGAGGAGAATTCACCCGAATTTAATATGCTCAATTCAATGTTCTTAAGTGAGCGCGATGATGGTGCCTTGGGTGAAATTATAACCACTCTTTACGAATATTCACGCTCATATCCAAATCCGTGGCTGTGGCTTGATTCTGTTTGTGAGGAGTTCAGTGAGGAGCTTCATCCCTCACAGACGGCATGGGCAACCGTCCTGTTCAAATATGTTTCTCTTTTTGCTGATTTCCATTATAAGCGCCTTGTGCGTTGTGTTGCGCTTATGGAGGATTCGGGCAACTTCAGCAGCGATTATCTTTTGCGCTTCAATTCAACTGCAGAGCGCCTTGATAGCCTTAGAAAAGCCGCATCCGAAAAAAACTGGGATGGTATGGTAAGCATCATCCGTGAGGGTGTAATCAATAAGGTGCCTGCACGAAATTATAAGGTTGATGAAAGCCTTAAAAAGCTTACTCAGGAAGCCTTTGATGAATTGGAAAAGGATTTTGAGGGAATCACAAAGCACACCTTGCCCTTAACTGATGAGCACAAGGCGGACTGCAGACTTCTTCATCCCATTGTAAGCAAGCTTTGTGATGCAGTTAAACAGCTTACACGTGAAATGGACAGGCTCAAAAAGGAGAATAATGCATATAGCTTTGACGACGTTCTTCATAAATGTATCGGATTGCTTATTGAGTTCAGACACGATGGTTGGGTAAGGACACCTCTTGCAGAGGAAATGCGCAACAAATACCGCGAAATCCTTATAGACGAGTATCAGGACACCAACGATGCACAGAACATTATTTTTGATGCTCTGTCAAAGGATAAGCAGAATCTGTACGTGGTTGGTGACGTAAAGCAGAGCATTTACCGCTTCCGCCTTGCAAGTCCCGAGCTGTTTATGGGTCTGCGTCGTAGCTTACCTGATTATGACGGCGGTGTTCATCCGTCACAGATAACGCTTGACAGTAACTTCCGTAGTCGCAAGGGCATCGATGAGGCTGTCAACTATATCTTTAAGGCGTTGATGAGCCTTGAGGTGGGCGAAATTGATTATAACGACAGGGAAGCTCTTTCCTTTGGTGCAGAGTGGTACCCTGAAAAGAATACACCCGATACGGAAATACTCTGCCTTGATTGCGAGGGGCTAAAAAGCAAGGAAGCAACAATGCTTGAGGCTGATTGTGTTGCAAGCTATATAAAGCGTATTCTTGTATCGGGAGTAACGGTTACAACCAAAACAGGGGAGCGCCCTGTTAAGAGCTCGGATATCTGTGTCCTTCTGCGAAGCCTTAAGGATAAGGTTGATTACTATGTTGAAGCTCTTAAGGAGCAGGGAATACCATCAAATGCCGTGGTTGATGGCGATACAAGCGAATCCAAGGAGATTCGTGTGCTGGTTTCTCTTATCAAGGCAATCAATAACCCGCTTGTTGATATTCCGCTTATTTCGGTAATGCTTTCACCTGTTTTCGGGTTTACTGTTGACGAGCTGTCGCAAATCAGGCTAATAAATACCAAGGCAGAGCTTTTCACCTGCTTGCAGAAATATGCTGAGGGCAATGATAAGGCTCGTGCGTTTTTAAATAAGCTTGATTTGTACAGAAGCATAGCCGCATCCTATCCTGTTGATGAGTTCGTCAGCTTCCTTCTTGAGGATACGGCATTTGATGCGATTTACAGCTCCGTTGAGGGTGGTGAAAGGCGCGTTAATAATATCCGCGGCTTCCTTAAGCTTGCCAAGGATTTTACCGCCAATGGCAGAAAAGGTCTCGGCTCCTTTGTGCGATATATTGACAACGCCATTAAAAATGGTAATCTGCGCAGCGGCAGTAGCAGCGGTGTTGAGGGCGTGCAGTTTATGTCAATTCATAAAAGCAAGGGTCTTGAGTTTCCTTACGTTATTATTGCTGATTGCTCAAAGGGCTTTAACAAGCGCGATAGCTACAGCTCGCTTACACTTGCCCGCGAAACAGGTATGGGCTTGAAAATTCGCGATGATGAGAAATTCACAAAATATCATACAACCTCGTCTGCAGGCACGGAAAAGGCAATTCTTTTCGGTAGTGCCTCCGAGGAGCTTCGTGTGCTTTACGTTGCAATGACACGTGCAAAGGAGCACCTGACCTTTGTTTGCAGCATATCAGGTAAGCAGCTTCCCAAAAGGGTTAAGCTGAACAATATGCTTTCCTTGGATTCTGAGGGCAAGGTTCATCCTTATGGTGTGTTTAAGGCAAACAGTATATCAGAGTGGGTGCTGACCGCATTTGCTCGCCACAATAACTGTGAAATTATACGTGATATAGCAGAGCTTTCTGTGGATCAGCTTAACGGAGATTCATTCGGTGTTGACGTTTCCTATATGACGGATGGTGATTTCGTCTTTTTCG
>JAGBTL010000001.1 GCA_017631355.1 Clostridia bacterium | reverse complement strand
AGAAAAAGTGAGTATATTCACCCGAACATACTCACTTTAAACAATTATTTAGTCTAAGAATGGTCCCCCTCCCTATCCGCCTTCGGCGCACACCTAACCGCAAAGAGGTTATAAAGGTAATCAAGGATTTGCAGTCATTACTGTTCCCCAATTACTTCAAGCACAGCGAGGGTAGTGAAAACGTGCTTTCACAAACAGAGCTGCTGCTTAACATTTACAACCGACTTGTTGAGCAGATTAAGGGCGCCTGTGAGTTCAATATGACTGCAATGACCTGCTCTGCAGAAAAAATCTGTGACGAATTTATAAGTCAGCTTCCAAGGGTGAAAACGCTTCTGCTTAAGGATATCGAGGCTATTTATGAAGGCGACCCTGCCGCAAAGTGCCACGAGGAAGTTCTTATTTGCTACCCCGGCTTTTATGCTATTTCAATTTACCGCATAGCCCACGTTTTATACACCCTTAAGGTGCCGCTTATTCCCCGTATTATGACGGAGTTTGCCCACGAAAAAACAGGTGTTGATATCCACGCAGGTGCTACAATCGGTGAATATTTCTGCATAGACCACGGCACAGGTATTGTTATTGGTGAAACAACAACAATCGGTAACAGAGTCAAGATTTATCAGGGTGTTACCCTTGGTGCAAAAAGTTTTGAGCTTGATGAAAACGGCAACCCCGTTAAGGATATCAAGCGCCATCCCGACATCGGCAACAACGTTGTTATTTATGCGAATGCAACCATCCTTGGCGGTAATACAAAAATCGGTGATAACTGTGTTATCGGCGGTAACACGTGGCTTACACGCTCTGTTGAAAGCGGCTCCGTTGTTTACTACAACGAAAAAAGCGGAACAGTATAATTACATAGAAGCACATAAAAATAACCCATTCCGATTAGTTATCGGAATGGGTTTCCTTTTCTTCAAAAAGCTCTACGATATCACAATTAAATTCATCCACATAAATATCCTCGCACCTTTGCTGTGCTTCAATAAGAATGTTTATTGCTTTTTCGGTTGCTCTGAATAATTCATGATACATTTTCTTATAATTCATAACATCACCATATACACAATAGGACAATTAGTCCTAAAAGTCAATAGGACAAAATGTCCTGTAGTATATTTGGCTTGGTGATGATATGACTTTACGTATACGCGATTTGCGAGAGGATAACGATTTTACACAGAAATATGTTTCCGAATATTTAATGTGTGACCAGTCGTTATATTCTAAATATGAAAGAGGGGAAAGACAGCTCCCTCTTGAGCATGCGGTAAAGCTTGCAGAGCTTTATAAAACAAGCCTTGATTATATCGTTGGTTTAACAGATAAAAGATAAATCTGATAATATTA
Organism: Clostridia bacterium; assembly: GCA_017631355.1. Classification (GTDB taxonomy): domain Bacteria; phylum Bacillota; class Clostridia; order Oscillospirales; family Acutalibacteraceae; genus DTU089. Next base: position 2,451 of record JAGBTL010000001.1, on the reverse strand, counting down.
GCCGAGTGTTCATAAGAGCATTCGACAGCTTTATTTGCCTGCTTATTGTTGATATGTTTACAATATAGCGCTTTTGTGGTAGAGTATAGTAAACTGAAGGGGGTTTTGATTATGGGATTGTTTTCAAAAAAAGAAATGGACGTTAATGCAGCGAAAAGCTTTTGGAATTGGTTTTGCAATAACGAGGAATGGATAAAAAATAACGTTGAATCAAATGGTATGGATGTTATTTGGGCGATTGATGAACAAATCAAGCCTGTTTTTCCATATTTCAAAAAGGAATTAGAATTTCAGTTAGGATATAATGATGGTGTGGGAGAATTTTTCTTCTTCCATTTTAATGACAAAACTCTTAAAAGAGATGCTGAGGCTTTCAAGAGCATGCTTCCTGAAAAGCTTGCTGAGGTATGGACTGTTATATTGGATGCATAAACAAAAAGACATTCTCACTTGTAGTTGAGAATGTCTTTTTTTATTAGTAGTCTGTGTTTTAGCCGATTTTTACAGCATCCTTGATTTTAACCTTGCCAACGAAGGGGATTTTAAGGAAGCCGTTGCATTTTTCATCCTCAAAAGTGAGGCTTACGTCAACTGCCTTGCCGGGGAACTCGGGGCTTGTTGCCTTTGCTGTGAGGGTGTTGCCATCCTCCTCTGCATCAACGATGTTAATGTCGGGCATTTCAATGTCCTTGTCCTCAAGCTCGATTTCAATTTCGTATTTGCCGTTGTTGTCCTTAAGCTCAAAAATTGCTTCGCCCTTGAAGAACATATTGTTAATGTCTGCCTTGTATTTACCTAAACCTATCATTATAAAAACCTCCGTAGGATTATTTAAATAATATCAGCGGCCTTGCGAAGAATAAGAAGCGCATCGTCCGTTGTTATTTTGTTATCATTGTTGTAGTCGGCTGCCTTAACCTGCTCGGTGGTGGCATTTTCAACAAGGTCTGCCGCAAGATAAAGTGCAAACATAGCATCGTATGATGAAATTACCTTGTCACCGTTTATGTCGCCCTTTGTGGAGAAATCGTTGCTTGTTGCAACAACGTAGGTACCAAGGCTCTTTGTGGAGGCACCGACGAAGGGGGCGTGAGGTGTGCGGGTGTATTCCTGAATTTCCTCACCGTCCACACGGAAAATACGTGTAGCAGAAGGAACGTTGTCGTCACCCAGCTTTTCAAAGCGGATAATAACGCTGTCTGTAAGCGTTACGGGAATACCGTCGTTTGTGAGAATAATCTCGTAGCAAAGCACACTGGTAAATCTGCCGGGTAAAATGGATATATAATCTTCAGCAGGCAGAACGTTTACCGTAAGCTTAAGCTTGCCTGTGTTGGGGAGCCTTTTTGCAGGGTCAATAACTGTAACGCCTGTTTCCTCATCAATAAATTTACGGTCGGCATAGTGCTTTACCTCGTTGGGAAGGTGCATCTTTTTAACGTATTCCTCTGAATAGGTGCCGGGCACGTAGCTGATACCCTCTGTGAAGTGATACACCTTGTGGTTTGCTGATGAAATGTAGCCAAGAAATGCATCCATACCAATGTAGGAAAGTGAGTAGGGTAAGTCAATTGATCTGAGTGAATCGCAATATGCAAACGCAAAATCATCAATTGTCATAAGGTTTATGCTCATTCTTACCCTTTCAAGGCTAAGACAGTAAGCAAATGCTTCACGATATACTGCCTCAATAGTGTCTGGCATAACAATTTCAGTAATATATGGACATTGATAAAAGGCGCTCTGGCCAATGGTAACAACACCCTCGGGGATTTCGTATGCACCGCCAACACCGTTGGGATAGGCGTAGAGTGTTGTCATTGCCTTGTTGTAAAGCACACCGTCAACGCTTGTGATTGTTGGATTGTTAGAGTCAACGTCAATGTACTTAAGTGATGATGTCCCCTTGAAGTGCTTTGCATTAACAGAGCCTGAAACGGCTGATAATTTAATATATTCAAGGTCTGTGGCATTATCAAAGGCTGCCACTGAATAGCTTGTGAGGGGGTAGCCGTTTACTGTTTCAGGCAGAATAATACGAGTAGCATTACCCGTGTATTTTATGAGAACCGCTCTTGTGGGGCTTGCCGCAGGAATGAATTCGCACTGAAGCTCGCTTTCAGGAACCATAACGGCAGAGTCTGAAAGTGCCTGTGCAGCCTCCGTGCCGGCAGCACCTACTGCAACACCCTCAAGGGGAGTGCTTAAGCACAGCGCACAAACAATTATGGAAAGTGCAGCGGCAACTAATTTGTTTCGTTTCAAAATATCACATCCTATTTATAAGGTTATAAATTCCAATACTATACTAATTCTATTATATAGTACGCCAAATGAAAATTCAATTGGAATGTTTATACAAAATTAACGACAAGTTTTGTAAATTAGGAACATAACGTAACGCGGCAAAAAGCAAAGCTCCGAAGCCAAAGCTTCGGAGCTACATTGCTT
>JAGBTL010000139.1 GCA_017631355.1 Clostridia bacterium | reverse complement strand
CCCCCTAACCTCAAAAGGGGGCGCATTTGTATCAAAATTAGGGTTAGTCTTCAAAAATAAAGAGTATTACCTGAAAAGGTAGTACTCTTTGTTTTTCGTTATTCTACACTATTTTGCAGCCATTTATTTTAGCACATTATACATTGTAGTATATTATATTTTTATGTTATTATAATACATATAATTTTTCGGAGAACGTGCAATGATTTTTAATTACAAAAACACTCTGATACACGAGTGCAAGGTAAAAAGTCAAAACCCAAATTACGGCAAAAGCATAATTGCTTTCCCCTGTGATTACACGGTGCTTGACCTTGAAACAACGGGGCTTAATCCCAAGACCGACCTTATAATTGAATTTGCCGCTGTCAAGGTGCGTGGTGGCAAGGTGGTGGATACCTTCCAGAGCCTTTGTGACCCAGGCTTTCCTATCCCACCCCAGATTGAAATGATTACGGGCATTACAACGGACATGGTGCGCAATTCACCTAATCCTCGCTCGGTTTTGCCCGATTTTCTTGAATTTGTTGGTGATGACTTTATTGTTGGTCACAACGTACTTTTTGACGTACGGTTTATTTCCGCATCGGCAGGGTGTTTTTGTAACCCATACATAGACACAATGAAGCTTTTCCGCAAGCTCCACCCCACCCTTCCGCACCACAGGCTGTGTGATATGGTGGACTTTTACGGCAAAAACAACGAAAGCGCTCACCGAGCACTTTCCGACTGCCTTGCAACCAACGACTGCCTGTGCGCTATGGCAGAGGAGGTAGCAAAGGTCTTCGGCTCAACCGATGACTTTGTAAAAGCATTAAAATAAAAATAAAACTCTTGATGAGGTGTTAATATGAAATTTCCCCAATTCCACAAAAGTCTTGAAACCCTTCACTACGGCGCAGAAAAGCCCCGTGCATATTTCATCCCCTACGATGATTTGCAGGACGCTCTTTCAGGTGACAGGAACTCATCCTACTACCTGACAAATCTGTGCGGTGATTGGAGCTTTAAGTTTTATAGCTCATTTGAGGATATTGACGAGAGCCTTTATGCTGCAGACTTCAACCCTGCAGATTTGCCCAAGGTTCCCGTCCCCGGCTGTATTCAGCTTTACAAGGATGCAGGCGTAACAGACGTGCCCCTGTACTCCAACCTTATGTACCCCTTCTCCGTTGACCCACCCCACGTGCCTGAGGACAACCCCTGTGCATTCCACATCAGGGATTTTGAGGTCAGCGCAGAGATGTTAGAGCGCGACAACATTATCACCTTTGAGGGTGTTTCCTCCTGCTTTTATCTGTGGGTAAACGGTGAATTTGCAGGCTACAGTCAGGTGAGCCATTGCACAAGTGAATTTGATATTTCAAAATATCTTAAGGAGGGCACAAACCGCCTTTGTGTGCTTGTTGTAAAATGGTGTGACGGCTCATACCTTGAGGATCAGGACTATTTCCGTCTTTCAGGTATCTTCAGAGAGGTTTACATACTTTCAAGAAGCAAGACACGCCTTGAGGACGTTCAGATAAAGCAGTCCTTCAACGAGGATTACTCTCTTTGTACGCTTAACCTTGACTGCACACTCAAGGGCTCCTCTGAAATTTACTACGGCGTTGTTGCTCCCGACGGCTCTGTTATTAAGCAGGGTGAAAGCAGCACAACGAGCTTTACAATTGACATTGAAACCCCGCTTATGTGGAACGATGAAAAGCCTTACGTTTACACAGTTTTCATTACAGTTGAGGATGAAATCATCCCCTTCCAGACAGCACTTCGCAAAATTGAAATCAAGGACAAGAAGCTCCTTATCAACGGCAAGGCTATCAAGCTCCGCGGTATCAACCGTCACGATTCCTCACCTGATACAGGCTATGCGGTTGACCTTGACCACATGAAGCGCGACCTGCTTATGATGAAGCGCGCAAACGTTAACGCTATCCGTACCTCACACTACCCCAACGATCCTCGTTTTTACGACCTTGCAGAGGCTCTTGGTATGTATTTCATTGACGAAACAGATATTGAAACTCACGGTATGGGCTACAACACAAGTGCAGATTGGGATTGGATGCGTTGGTCAATGCTTTCAACCATCCCCGAGTGGAAGGATGCCTACGTTGACCGTGCAGCTCGTCTTTACGAGCGCGATAAAAACCACGGCTCGGTTATTATGTGGAGCCTTGGCAACGAAAGCGGCTGTGGTGTAAACCACCGTGCAATGCGCGAATACATCAAATCACGCGACCCTGAGGCACTCGTGCACTACGAAAATGCTCACCTTGAATTCAAGGCTGTGCCCGAAGGAGAATGCTTTGCTGATATTTCAGACGTTGAAAGCCGTATGTACCCCTCATACGAATATTCAATAGACTACCTTAACAACCCTGAATACAACAAGCCCTTCTATATGTGCGAGTACGTTTGCTCAATGACAACAGGCGACGTTTACGACTTCTGGAGCCTTGTTGACCAGTACGACAACTTCTGTGGCGGCTGCATCTGGGAATGGTGCGACCACAACATTAACGTGCCCGATGAAAACGGCAATCCCCGTTACTACTACGGTGGTGACTTCGGTGACTTCCCCAACGATGCTATCTGCTGCCTTGACGGCCTTGTTTTCTCCGACAGAACAGAACGCCCCGGCTACTATGATATGAAAAAGGTTTACGAGCCCTTCCGCGGAAGCTTCAAGGACGGCAAGCTCACAGTAAAGAGTGTGCGCTACTTTGAGGATATGAGCGACCTTTCACTTAAATGGGTGCTTTCACAGAACGGCAAGGAGCTTGCAAGTGGTGAAATTGACACACTCAACATTAAGGCACAGGAAAGCGCAGAATATGACCTTTTCAATATTGCTGACTTTGACCTTAAGGGTGATTGCTTCCTTACTGCAACAATCCACCAGAAGACTGACACACTCTGGGCCGAAAAGGGCTACGAGGTAGGCTTCCTTCAGTTTGAGGTTGAATGTGCAGAGGCTATCTGCGAAAAGGCAGAAGGTGCACTCACACTCACACAGACAGACCGAATTGCAACAATCAACTGCGGCGATACAGAATACGTATTTGATAAGACATACGGCAGAATTGTAAGCATCAAAAAGGATGGTGCAGACATAATCACAGAGCCCGTTAAGTTCAAAATGTGGCATGCCCCCACATACAACGAAGGCTCAAAGAACGATTGGTACATGAACCACCTTCACAGAATTTATCAGAAAACATATTCTGCTGACGTAACAGAAGCCGCTGATGCTATTGTTATCGCAACCAAGATTGCTCTTGGTGGTCCCGCTAACCCCCCCATTATCAAAATGGACGTTAACTACACCTTCACAACCGATGGTGCGGTTAAGATTGACGTAACAGGCGATATCAGAGAAACAGCGCCCTTACTTCCCCGACTTGGTCTTGAGCTCATTCTCCCCGAGGACAGCGAGAGGGTTACATACTTCGGCCTTGGCACAACTGAAACATACCCTGACAGATACAAGGCTGCACGCTATGGCGAATACACACTCAACGTTGACGATGACTTTGTTCACTACGTTCGTCCTCAGGAAAACGGCAACCATTTCAAGACACGCCGTGTGGCTATCGGCAAGGAAAACGGTGCAGGACTTTTCGTAACAGGCACAGGCACTGCAAAGGAATTTTCATTCCACGCTTCACACGTTTCTGCAGAGCAGCTTACCGAGGCAAAGCACGACTTTGAGCTCAAAAAGGAGCCTCGCACAATATTCAACATTGACGGCAGATTCAACGCTATCAGCGAGGACACACAGCTTGACAACGACGAAAACAACCGTCGCTTTGATGAAAAGCAGGTTGACTTCGGCTTCATTATCAAGCCCTGCAAAATCTGATAATCAACCACGGGTGCTTTATTATGAATGAAAAGAAATCATTAAAAAGCAAATTTACATATGGTGTGGGGGCGATAGGTCTTGACCTGAGCTATGGTATGTTCTATTCATACCTTGCAAAATATCTCACAGATATTTTAAGGCTCAACAAAAAGTTCCTGCTGTTCCTCACCCCCATCGCCCGAATATGGGACGGCATCAACGACCCTATGATGGGCACACTTGTTGACAACACAAAAACGAAATTCGGCAAATACCGTCCCTGGATTATTGCAGGCTCCTGCTGCAATGCGGTTGTTCTTGCACTTATGTTCACAAACCCGGGCTTTCAGCTTGGCGGTCTGCCCCTTTACGTTTATGTTGCAGCTCTTTACGTGCTGTGGGGCATGACAAACACAATGGCGGACATTCCCTATTGGTCAATGGTTCCCTCGTTTACAAGTGACCCCGGTGAGCGTAACATTATTGCCACCATTGCCCGTGCATTTTCGGGTCTTGGTCAGGGCATAATATCCATACTCACACCTGTTATTCTCCCCTTGCTCAGTGTTACCTATGGTGCTGACGGAGAAAAGGTATGGGATGCACGCGGCTTCAGTATATGGGCAATTATATGTGCAGTTGGTCTTGTTTTGTTCTCAACAATATCAATGACAACAACAAAGGAAACGCACACCGTTCCACCTGCCGCGGAAAAGTTTTCATTCAAAAAGATGTTTCAGATTGCAAAAAGCAACGACCAGCTCCTTGTGTTTATGCTCTTTGCAATGCTCTCAAATGCAGGCTGGTATATGATTTCGGGTGTGGGTGCTTACTACTTCGATGTGGTTATCGGTGATCCATCGGCACAGAGCGCATTCAACACAATTGGTGCGGTGGGCTCCGTGCTTGGTCTTGCGGTTGTTCCTGTCATGACAAGGTTCATAAGCCGTCGCAGAACATATCAGTTCTCACTTATTATGGCAATAATCGGCTTCTCAGGCACAACCCTCTTTGCAAGTGCATTCGCAGAGCCAAAGCTTATGGCAATGAACCTGAGCTACATTATTGCATCTATCGGTGTGGCATCTATGTTCGTTTCACAGACGGTTTTCCTTGCAGACATTGTTGACTACGGCCACGTCAAGCAAGGCTTCCGTTCAGAGTCCATAACATTCTCAATGAAGGGCTTTTTGCAGAAGATGGCTTACACCATTCAGACAATCATTCTGTTTTCCGGCCTTGAAATTTCAAAGTATGACGAAACCCTGCACGCTGCAAACTCTGCAGGTGTTAAATCCGCCATCAGCTTTATGATGCTTGGCGCACCTATCGTTCTGTTCATACTTTCATTTCTGATTTTCACCTTCAAGTTCAAGCTCCACGGTGAATTTATGGAAGAGATTACTGCAAAAATCAAGGAAATACAATTACAAAACGAAAGTGACGTAAAATGAAAAAAATATTAAAGAAAATCCCATTCCCTCTGCTGCCTGTGCTTTTCGGCTGTGCAATTGCTTTACTGGGTCTTGTGCTTATGATAGCACCGCAAACCTCCCTCAACACAGTTTGCTTTGCAGGCGGAATTGTGGTGCTTCTCAAGGCGTTGAGCAAGCTATCCGACTGCATTAAGGGGTTTGAAAATGGTACACCTACAACCGATATAATTTCATTGGTTGCAACAACTTGTGTGGGTATTGTGCTTATGGTACACCCAAAGCCCTTACTCTCCCTGTTCCCCATATTTGTGGGTATATGCACGCTCATATTTGGTATTGTGTCATTTTTCACAAGAGGCAGACGCTCACTCATTGGTAAAATAACCTCGGCAATTACAATTATTCTCGCAATTGTTGTTATCAACTCGCCTATGGTTTTTGCGGAAGCCGCAACCTCAATATCAGGTATTGCTCTTTTCGTAATAGGTGTGGTTTTGGTAGCCTCCAAATTTTATGCAGAGAAAAAGCTGAAGGAGTGGAACATTGAAATCAGCACCGAGCCTGACGATGGCTACAAAGAGGTAGAGTTCACAGACGTGGATGAATAATTCTCAAATCAACTCATAAACAAAAGACGGTTCCACCTCTCGGTGAGAGGTGAAACCGTCAGTTTTTTATTTAATTCAGCTTTGATAAATCAAGCATATCGTACTGTATAATAAACTCCTTGAAGAAGCTCATCATCTGTTCAACGCCACCCGCCTTATTGCTTTCGCAATTAAGGACGAGGATAGGCTCGTGAACACTCATACGAAGGAGCTGCCAGCCGTCACCGTTGCTTTCATCAAAGCTTACACGAACACCCTCGTGGTTTACGGGGGCGACTGTAAGTCCGTCAGTTTTCTCAGCAAGAGCTTTGAAGTCATTGATAACGCCTGTGCCATAATCACGGAAATCCTTAAGCTTTATTGTGAAGCGTGTTTCTCTTTCCTCAAGGGGAATTTTAAGTTCTTCTATAACAGCACCGATTGTTTTGTCCTGCTTTTTCAGTGAGGCGGCTTCAATAATAATTCGTGTTATGAGGGATGCACCATCATCAAGATAATAATTCTCTTTAAATGCAGCGTGACCCGAGGTTTCAATGGCGAGGGGTGCCCATCTGCCCTCCTCTGCCTCAATGCGGATAGCCTCGTCGATAACGTTTTTGTAGCCACGCTTAAAGCGGTGGTGAACACCGCCAAGGTTATTTTCAATAAACTCATTAAGTCCGTCGGAGGTTACACTGTCAGTAACAAT
>JAGBTL010000138.1 GCA_017631355.1 Clostridia bacterium | reverse complement strand
CCCGGAACTGACAGGAATCTGTCATCAAGAACTCTGAATCTGTCATCTTCTTCAACCTTTTTGCTTTTGAATGTCCATACTGCAAGTTTTTCAATAAGATTGCAGAACGGAATTAAAATTACAGTTGAGAATACGTTGAACAATGTATGTGTAATAGCAATAGAGAAAACAGTTGCATTTTCATTCATAAAGTCAAAGCCTACAATACCGTGAAGAATATAAAATGCTGCACAGATAACTACTACACCGATTACTTTTATGTATACACATGAAATAGCAACTCTTTTTGATTCTGTATTTCCGCTTATTGATGAAAGAATAGGTGTGATTGTTGTACCGATATTCTGTCCTAAAATAATAGGAAGTGCAGTTGACATAGGAATAATGCCTGAAAGTGAAAGCGCCTGCAAAATACCGATTGAAGCTGATGATGACTGGATAATTGCAGTAAGAAGTGTACCTGCAAGAATGCCAAACACAGGATTTTCAAACATTATAAGAATCTGATGGAACTGTTCGTTTTCCTTAAGTCCTGACATAGCATCAGACATAGCTTCCATACCAAACATAAGAACTGCAAAACCAATCAAAATCATACCAATATCGTTTTTCTTTGTGTTATCTTTGGCACTCATAATCATGATAACACCGATAATTGCAAGAATTGGTGAAAAGTTCTGGGGTTTAACCATCTGCATAACGAAGGAATCGCTCTGCACACCAACAAGGGATAAAAACCAGGCAGTAATAGTTGTACCGATATTGGCACCGAAAATAACGCCTATTGAATTTTCAAATGCCATAAGTCCTGAGTTAACAAGACCAACAAGCATAACAGTTGTTGCTGAAGAGGACTGTATTACCGCGGTAATTGCCGCACCCACGAAAACACTTACAATCAGGTTGGAGGTCATTTTCTTGAGAATAACCTCAAGCTTGCTTCCTGCCGCCTTTTCGAGTCCGTTGGACATTGTGCTCATACCAAAAAGAAAAAAGCTGAGACCTGCAAGGAGTGTAAGTACGTCCCAAAAATTCATAAAATCACCTCAGAGAGATATTTTAACTATGTATTTATGATAACACACAAGTCTATTGTAATCAATAAACAAATTAATTTTAAATGGTAGGTTTTGGTGTTTTCTTAAAGAATTAACAAGGAGACTCTCTGGGTAGAAGGTAAAATTAAGATTTCTGTTGAAATAAAAGTTTATTTATGTCATACTGTAAGCGTTATTAAAAAACAGGATGGCAATATTGTGAAAAAAATAGTAAAAGATAAAATCAAAAAAATCTGGCGGTTTCCCTATAAAAAGTATTTTCAATCCAAAACTCGTAACAGCAACGTGCGAATTCTTTCATCGAATTGCATAGGCGGCCTTTTGTACCACGATATGGGAAAGTCCTTTGACAGTCCCACTATCAACTGTACTGTTAAAGGTATGGATTTTATTGATATGTGCAGAGATTATGATCAGTATTTCAGGGTTGCACCGGTGTTGGCTGAGGTCAGTCCGCAGGGTTACCCCATTGCAGATGTTAATGGAATAAGGGTTAATTGTGTGCACTATAAGTCAATTGATGAGTTTAGTGCAATCTGGGGAAGGCGATGTGAACGCTTTTTGACAAAGGACGATGAGGAAATTGTTGTTGTTTCATGTGATGCTCAGATAAGAACGGCTGAAGAGATTGAAGCCTTTCATAACCTTCCATATCGTAAGGTTTGCTTTACAGTTAATTCCGAGCCTAAATATCCGGAGTTTATATACGTGCCCGGCTATGATGGTCAGGAGAGTGTTGGTGATTTAACTCGCTATGCTGATTTTACAGGTAAAAGAATTTTTCAGAAGTATTTTGATTTTATAGGCTTTTTAAATAATAAATTATAAATATACTCACCTGTAAATAAAATATTGTAAATGCAGATTTCATCATTACTGCAAGCAGATATTATAATTCCGTCCGTGGCGCAGCTGGATAACGCAACAGATTCCGATTCTGGAGAGCGGGGGTTCAAATCCCTTCGGGCGGGCCAGAAAAAAGCACTTGCTTTGCAAGTGCTTTTTTCTTATCCAAGCCGCAGGCTTGGTATATCATCAGCCCCTTTGGGGCTGTATCTCATCACGCGCCAGCGTGTATATTACCTGCGACTTGATGAGATACAACACTGCGTGTTGGTGATATACAAGGCTTCGTCTTGATAAATGATGAGTGATGAAATCCGACTTCGTCGGGAGATAAGGGCGGATTTAATTTCATCTGCGAAGCAGATTTCATCCGAGCATCCCTCGGATTTCATCGTGCATTGCGCGATTTCATTGAAAAACGAACAAAGTTGTAGTATAATACAGTTAGATAAACTTGAATATGTGGAGGTCTTATTATGGAGTTAAATGTTAATTCCCCAGCATATTATAAAGACCATTATGGAATTGATAATGAAGTTTATAATTTTTTTCAAAAAGCTCATTTTTTCTTTTTAGATAAAGAATATAGTGAAACATTAAAAATTATCGGTATTTTACCAATAGTAGCACCGCAGGAGCTATATAATAGCAGCGATTGGAAAGAATCTGTGCAATTAATAGACAATAAAAATTGCGCTATAATTTCCTTGAGAATAAGCTTTGAAGAATACAATGGTGCTGATAGTACTAAAAAAATAATGTTAACTAAAGAATTGATTTTAAAAGCCGTAAGAACAATAAAATCAAGAGTTAGTTTTAATTATGAAGCATTTGAAAGAGATTTAAATCAATTGAGCATAGATTAACAAATTTCAATTTATCAAGCAGCTTTCTGGCGTAATTTTTTGCATTTCTTTTCTACAAGGGCTGATTTGTACTTTTACAACTTCTCTTATAAAGCTAAGAACATCCCTTTCGGGGTGTTCTTAGCTTTAATTTATCATCAGACGAAGGGATTTGAACCCAATGGTCTATCTCGTGTCGGTTCGCCTTGGTGCTGCTTTAACTTTTGTTATAATGCTTATAAAAGCTTCTCCTTTGGGTAAATTAAAGCCGAGGGAGTGTTTTTTATGTTCAAAAAATTATTGGAAACAGCACAGGCAATGCAGACTGAATTGCAAGTGCACTATGAGTTTTTGCATCAGAATGCAGAGGTAGGCTTTGAACTGCCAAGCACAACGGAATATGTAAAGCAAACTCTTTCCGGAATGGGTATCGTTCCCGAGGATTGCGGTAAGTGTGGCATTACCGCAGTTATTGGTAATGGTGAGAGCAAATGCCTGTTGCTTCGTGCGGATATGGATGCATTGCCAATAAAGGAACAAACAGGCTTGGATTATGCTTGTAAAAATGGAAATATGCACGCCTGCGGACACGATATGCACACCGCAATGCTTTTGGGAGCGGCTCGTCTTATCAAGGAAAACGAGGCACAGCTTAAGGGCTCGGTCAAGCTTATGTTTCAGCCTGCGGAGGAAATTCTTTCAGGTGCTAACAATATGATTGAAAACGGCGTGATGAAGGCTCCCGAGGTGACGGGTGCCATAATGATTCACGCTCTGACAGGTGTTCCTGTAAAAGCTGGGACGTTCATTGTACCGGGTGAGGGGATAAGCGCACCTGCTGCTGATTATTTTACCGTGAACGTCCACGGTAAGGGCTGTCACGGCTCAACTCCACATCAGGGCGTGGATAGCGTTACTGCTGCCGCTCGTATTCTTCTTGCCTTGCAGGAGATTTCAGCCCGTGAAATGAGCATTTCAGACGAGGGTGTTCTGACGGTTGGTTCGTTTAATGGTGGTAATTCGGGTAACGTTATTGCCGATAGCACCATTCTCAAGGGTACCCTGCGCGCCTTTGACGATTCTTTGAGGGAGTATATGAAAAAGCGTATTGAGGAAATTGCAATAAACACAGGCAAGGCACACCGATGTAACGTGACAGTTTCCTTTGATAGCGGTTGTCCCACTCTGAAAAACGATGGTAAAATGTCTGCACTTGCACTCAGCAGTTTTAGGGAGATTTTTGGCGATGACTACGTTGTTTCTGCTGATGATATGCCCGGTGGCTTTCGCGGTGGCTCGGAGGACTTCTCCTATGTTTCGCAGCAGGTGCCTTCTCTTATGCTTGGGCTTGGTGCGGGTGAGCCGCAAAACGGCTATACACATCCGCAGCACCACCCGAAGGCGTGCTTTGATACCTCTGTTTTGTGGCGTGGTAGCGGTGCTCTCGCGGGCTTTGCAATAAAATATCTCGCCAATGAATAAAAATTACTTTTATTTTGTTTTGCTCTGTGATATTATTTTATTGTAATAACTGAAGGAGGTAGCTTTATGCCTTATATTAACCTTAAAACAACAAAAAAAGTAACAGATGAAAAGTGTGTTGCTATCAAAGCCGCTTTCGGTAAAGCTATTGAGTGCTTCCCCGGTAAAAACGAAGCATATCTTATGGTTTGCATTGAGGATGAAAGGAAATTGTGGTTTGCAGGTGACGATTCAAGAGACAGTGCCGTTGTTGACGTACAGCTTCTTGGTGCTGTTAACCCCTCTGCAAGCAATGATATGACTGCGGAAATCTGCAATATACTTGAAAATGAGCTTGGCATTTCACCCGCTCGTATATACGTAAAGTACGAGGGCTACGATGACTGGGGCTGGAACGGCAGGAACTTCTGATGAAATATTCATTAGGTGTTGATATCGGCGGCACGAAGTGTGCTGTTGTTCTCGGTAAGGGTACTCTTGATTGTATTGATGATTTTATAATTGACAAAATTGCATTTCCCACCTGCGTTTCACGTGGGTGGCAGCAGGTTGTTGCAGAAATAATCGCCAAGGCAGATGAGCTTCTGTGCCGCAATAACGTTGAAAACAGTCAGCTTGTGGGCGTAGGTGTCAGCTGTGGAGGTCCGCTTGATAGCAAAAAGGGTGTAATCAACTGTCCGCCAAATCTGCCTGATTGGGATAACGTACCGATTGTTAAATTGCTTTCAGAGCATTTCGGTGTAAGGTGTGTGCTCCATAACGATGCCAATGCGTGCGCTGTTGCGGAATGGCGCTTTGGTGCAGGCAGGGGCTATAATAACGTTGTGTTCCTTACATTCGGCACAGGCATGGGCGCAGGCCTTATTCTTGACGGTAGACTTTATAGCGGCACGAATGACGGAGCAGGCGAGGTGGGTCACGTAAGGCTCAGTGATGATGGTCCTGTAGGCTACGGTAAGGCAGGCTCCTTCGAGGGCTTCTGCTCAGGCGGCGGTATCAGAAATCTCGCTATCCTTATGGGTGAAAAATGGCTTGAAAATGGCGGTAAAAGTACGCTTTTTGAGAGTGACTGCGACCTTGAAAGTCTGACCGCAAAAGCAGTTGCCGAGGCCATGTATAAGGGCGATGAATTTGCCCTTGCGGTATATGAAAAATGTGCCGAAAAATTAGGCTTGGGTTTGTCTGTTATTATTGATATTCTTAACCCCGAGGCTATTGTTATAGGTAGCATTTTTGAGCGTAATCAGGACTTTTTTGTGCCAAAAATCAAGGCGGTAATTGACCGTGAAGCACTGTCCTGTAACAGCTCTGTTTGTGAAATTTTACCTGCGCAGTTAGGTGACAGTATAGGTGATTATGCTTCCCTTGGCGTGCTTTTTTGAGGTGCTTTATGAAACAGAACGTGGAAAAAATATTCAATGCTTTGTTTGAGGATTATCCTGCTCTTTCCGTTTGCAAAAACGACGTGAAAAAGGTCTATGAAATCCTTGAAAATACATATAAAAAAGGTGGCAAAATCCTTGCCTGTGGCAACGGTGGCAGTGCTGCCGATTGTGAGCATATCGTGGGTGAATTAATGAAGGGCTTCAAGCTGCCGAGAACCCTTGGAAATGGCGATGTTGCGCCGTTTTCAGCCTATGACTGTGGCGAGGAAATTGCCTGTGGTCTGCAAAAGGGTCTCCCTGCGATTTCTCTTGTCAGCCACACCGGATTAATGACCGCTTTCCTTAATGATTGCAGTCCTGATTTGGTTTTTGCGCAGCAGACTTACGGCTATATGAACGAGTGTGATACTCTCGTTGCACTAAGCACCTCCGGCAATTCCAAAAACGTTGTGAATGCGGTCATTACCGCTAAAGCAAAAAAGGGTAATGCAATAGCAATAACAGGGGAAAGCGGTGGCAGACTGACGTCGCTTTGTGATGCTGTGATTAAATTACCCTCAACCGATACCGCCAAAATACAGGAATATACCTTGCCTGTGTATCACGCTTTGTGTGCAATGCTTGAGGAAGAATTCTTCGGTGATTGTTGACTTGTAATTTAATATTTCAAAATTTACCACCCGAAAGTTGATTTCGGGTGGTTTTTGCATATATAATGCGCGTATTTATATTGACATTGCCCTGTTAATGATATATATTATTATATAATACTATAATAGCAGTTTATGGGCTGTTTTCACAATATAAGGTGGTAGCGTTAAGATGTACAAAAAGTTTTTGAAAAGATTGATTGACGGAGTCCTTTCGGGCCTTATGCTCCTTTTTCTGTGGCCCTTGTTTATCCTTATTGCAGTTGCAATAAAGCTTGATTCAAAGGGACCGGTTATTTTCAAGCAAACACGTCTTGGTCTTGATGGCAAGGAGTTTAAGAT
>JAGBTL010000137.1 GCA_017631355.1 Clostridia bacterium | reverse complement strand
TTAAGGATATTTGCTGCATCAACAGCACCCTCGGCAGAGCCTGCCCCCACTATATTGTGGAGCTCGTCAATAAAAAGAATAACGTTACCTTCACGGCAAACCTCCTCAACAATGTTTTTTATGCGTTCCTCAAAGTCACCGCGGTACTTTGTACCCGCAACCATACAGGTTAGGTCAACACTTACAACCTTTTTTGTTTTAAGGGGCGGAGGAACTGTACCGCAAGCAATTTCAAGGGCAAGGCCCTCGGCAACGGCAGTTTTACCCACACCTGATTCGCCAATAAGGCAGGGATTGTTTTTTGTGCGACGGCAAAGAATTTCCACAACACGCTCAATTTCCTTTTCCCGCCCGATAACAGGGTCAATACCACCATTGCGTGCAAGCTCGGTTAAATCCTTGCCGTATTTATCAATGGCAGAGGTTCGGCTTTTTGTGCTTTTGGAGGTCCCCGAATCCGCATCGGTGCTTTTATTCCGAGCAGGCATCAGAATTTCATAGGGCTGAACACCAAGGCTTATAAGCACTCTGCAGGCGGCACAATCACTTTCACCTGCAAGTGCGATAAGGAGCTGCTCCGTGCCTGCATCCTGCGATGATGAGGGCTTAACTGACGAAAGCGCATTTTCAATAATCCTTCTGCAGCGAGGGGTTATATCGTCGGGTGTAAGGTTTGTCGGAATGCCCACACCCACGCTTCCCTTTATTTGCTCCTCTGCCTTTTTCAGGGTAATCCTTTTAAGACCAAGCACGGTGGCAGAAACCATACGCGAATCTGACAAAAGCCCCATCAAAAGATGCTCGCTGCCTATGTAAGTGTGCCCCATATTTTCAGCGGTCTCTACCGCAAAATTAAGTGCATTATTTGCACTATCGGTAAAGCCAGTAAACTTATACATTTAACCACCTCAGTTTTTTATTAAAGCAAGTGTTATCAAGGTCATATCATCCTTCTTTTCAGGCTGCTTTTTCCGCACAGACTCCGCAACGCCCTCGCAGAAATCCTTAACACTACCGCCATTAAAGCTTTTCATTGCCTGTCGGATATCATAGTAATCCTCTGTGCGCACACCGTCGGAGCAAAGCACAATTACGTCACCTGAATCAAGGTAACCTGTGCCGCAGCCGATATCGCACTCTCCCAGGATGCCAAGAGGCATTGAACGAAAGCCTACATCAACGATTTTACTACGCTTTTTCACAAGAGTATCCGATGCACCGCACTTATAAAACTCGGCATGACCTGTGTATAAATCAACGCACATCAAATCAAGAGAGGATGAGCATTCATCACCTGATTTTGATATAAGACAGGTGTTTACAGTTCTGATAACAGACTCAATACCAAACCCTGCCTTAACAAGCTTTTCAAGAAGACTTACTGCAAGCGACGACGTGATTGCCGCCCTTGTGCCTGTGCCCATTCCATCGCAGATTACCGCATAAAAATAGCCGTCGCTATCAGTAAAGCAGGAATAGCTGTCGCCCGAATATTTCTCGTTATTTGCATTATATTGAACAGCAGAGTGAATTATTTTATAGTCAGGCAGCTCCTTGTAAATCAGCTTTACACAGGAGTCGTAGTTTTCAACCTCGGGCAGGTCAAGACGACGATTAACAACCGACTCTAACCTATCGTTAAATGAAAGCAGAGATTCCTTTTTGTAATCGGTACCGACGTGAAGCTCAATTTTCATTTTATCCGTATTGTTAAGCACGCAAACACAGTCAACAACTGCAAAACCGCACTCTGCCGCAACAACCCTGATTTGGGCTGCGGTATCCATATCAAATCTTACGCTTTTGTGAATGGAATCGCTTAAGGATTCAAGCAGCTGCGCCACGTTAACGAACTGCTCGGCTGCAAGAGAATACATTTCACGCATACGGCTTTCGGAAAGATATCTGACCTTATATTCGGAATAAAGCCTGTTAAAGCTACTGCTTATGCTTTCAGACCTGATACAGGTTGAGGAAAAGCCCTGCGGAACTGTTTTAGACTCAAGATAAACACCGTTCTTTTTCAAATCAAGCAAGGTGTTGAAGTGCTGAACGGTTGCTTCAGCAGATTCCCTCCAGCAGCTTTCATACAAACCACAGGAGCCACAAACCTTGTTCCTGGTTTTCTTAATAACGTCTGTAAAATCCGAGCCCTTGGAGTTATTAAGAGCATCGTTCACAGCAGACACTGAAGTGCAGATTTCGGTTGAATAATTTGCCGCCCTGCGAAGCCTTGACACAATATCACTTTTGACAGATTCAATTACGGGCGAGGTTACCGCAGGCACGAGCAGCCGCTCAAGGCTATCAGAAAAACGGTAGGTTATGAGAAAAAACAACACCAAAGCAAGGGCTGTTTCAATTACAAGAGGAACAAAGGACTGTGCACCGTAGGACAAAACTGTAACAGCAAGTCCAGAAAAAGCAAAACCAAGTGCACAGGCTACCTTTCCAAACCTTGAAAACACACCGCAGAGCAAGCCGCCAAGCGGAAAAAACAGCGAAATTGTGTTACCCTCCCCTGTAAGAGCCATCGTAACACCTGCGCACACACCAACAATGGCACCACCTGAAGCACGTGCATAAAAGCCACACACAAGAATGAGCACACCTGCAATAATATGGGCAGGATAAACGCCATATATTTCAAAGGAGCTGATTGATAGTAAAAGCAAGGTGCAGGCAACAACAAATGCAGTTGCATCCCTTGAGGAGGCTGTACTCAAGCCCTTGACAGAGCCAAACGCCTTAACACTCCTGAAAAAGACAAATGCTGAAGCACCACCGATAACACTTTCGGAAAAGCACAGCAATATATTCAGCGCAGACAAGCCGTCAGCAAGCGCTACCGCAAAGCCTGTAACAAAGAGGGTTGCAAAAGCAACAATAACACGGACAACAGGATTTTTATGTAAATCCCCGAGAGATTTCAAGGAGAGCATTATTACCGCCATAGCAAGTGCCGATGCGGTGTATCTGAGGGCAGACACCGAATCCAAGGCAAGAAAGCAACCTAAAACGTTGCCTGCCGTGGCACTTATCAGCATATCTGACGGCATACCACAGGCAAAGGCAATGCCAAATGGCGAAAAATTATCTGAAAAGCCTGCAAAGCTGAACAACAGACCACCGACGAAAGACAAAAATTGCTTTATAACCGAGGATTTAAGGCGGGAAAAGCTTTCCGCTTCCCTCCTTTGGGAAGCAACTCTTATGGCTTGTGAAACACTCATAACTAAACTCCAATAACTGTTTTTTACAATTTTAAACAATCCGCAATAAAAAAACTGTCACATTATGAGTTGTTAATTTATGTTTTTTTGTCGTAAAAGCTGTTTTGTAATCTATAAAAGGAAAAACCGCAAGTCAGGTACTTGCGGTTGGCAGAAAATTGTGTAAGGTTGCATTTAAAAAGCTTGTTTTTTTGTTGTATCGGATGCAGGGTTTTCGTCGCT
>JAGBTL010000136.1 GCA_017631355.1 Clostridia bacterium | reverse complement strand
TGACCTGAAAGATAAAGATTTTTATTGGATTTTTGGCGTTGAGGGCGAAGATAGGCTGGCGCCTTTCAAGACCGAAACGCCGAAAAGCCTTGAAAAGATTAGCTTTCAGGCAGGTTCGGATAACTCATTTCACCCTAGTGTACAAAAGGCTTATTTATTTTCTTCAGAGCTGCTCTCTGAGCTTTCTGCTTTCTTCTTACTCTGAGCCTTCTTCTTTTTGCTTTTTACCACCATTGTAGCAATGAACACTATTGCCACAATCCAGACAAGAACGATAAGCACAACGAGAAGAATAATAACCGTGTTATCCTGCTCAGGTACAACAACAGGTGAAGTAAGCTTCACACCTGACTGTGTAGTAGATGCTGCAAGAGTTGGCTGTGTGTACGTTGCCTGGAAATAAAGAAGCTCTATTTTATCAATAACAGCATCGGTAACAATGCCGTCAACAGTCATATTGTTTTCCTTCTGCAGCTTTTTAACAACCGCCATTGTGTCCTCATCAAACACACCTGTGATGCCGTCATCCTTAAGGCCGTAGCGAGTGTAAATGAAAATCCACTGCATCCACTTAACGCCCTCGCCTGTGTCACCGCCCTTAAGCTGACCGGTAGGCTTCTGATAAGGGTTTTTCACCGCAGCAAAGTCAACAGTTTCCGCTGTATTGAGGGATGCTGTTGTGCTGACAGCCTGTGTGCTTGCACCGCTTGTGGTGCCTGCATAAAGCTGTGTTGCAGCAGGAACAACCTGAATATATCCATTATTTGTTTCAACCACGCTATATGTAACACCTTGACCATTCTGTGTGGGTGTAGCCTCCTCGCCGAAAAGTCCGCCGAACGAATCTCCAATGCTACCGAAGGCATCACCAATACCACCTAAGACATCACCAATGCCGCCCATATCACCTGAGCCGATTGAAATATTGCCGCCAAGGTCACCTGCCATACCGGCAAGGTCGCTCATAACGTCATAGGCATTTGATACGCCGTCAACCTTATCGCCGATAAAATTATCAACAGGGTTGGTGAACAAGGTGGTTTTCTCTGTTACGCTTTCACCGTAGGTATCAAGTTGTGCATAGGAAACCTCCGCAGCGCTGTTATTGCCTTTAACACCTACAACGGTAAAGGCTACGGCAATCATAACAACTGCCATGCATAAAGCCATAAATCTTTTCTTCATAAATTCAGTCCTCAAAAATAAACTTTATTCAAGTAATTATAACATAAAAACAGGTTGAATTGCAATATATAATAAATTCAAGCTGTAAAATCACTTGATTTCTGCAATTGTAACGCCATTCTCACCCTCACCGAAGGTGCCCAGTCTGAAGGTGCGGATGCGCGGGTCGGATTTCAGATATTTCTGTATGCCTGCCCTTAATGCGCCTGTGCCCTTACCGTGAATTATGGTGCACTCTGTAAGACCCGATCTTAACAAATCATCAAGGAAGCGGTCAAGAACGATTATTGCCTCATCCACCATAAGACCACGCAAATCACAACGGTTGTTCACCTGCATTGTGGCGCGTGTATCACCTGTAATTCTGCTTGTTGATGCAGCCTTTTTCTTTTCCTGCTTGGGCTTGTCCACAAGGCGGAGGCTATCCTCCTTAACCCTCATTTTAAGCATACCTGCAGCAATTTCCACGTTCCCCTTTTTATCCTTAAGTGCGGTAACGTTAGCATTTTTGCCGATAGTTTTGCAGAATACTGTGTCACCCACCTGCAAGGGACGTGGCAGCACGTAATCATCATCGTCATCAAATTTGTCAAAAACAGGGTTAACCGCATTATTTATAGAGTTAAGGTGTGAGTTGACCGCGCTCTTTGCTCTTCGCGCAAGCTCAACTGCATCCTTTGTCTGCTTTGCCTCTTTTTTAAGCTGCTCAACCTCGTTAAGGAGCGCGTTTGCCTCGCGCTTGGCGTGCTCTACTATACGCATTGCCTCACCGCGGGCATTTTCAAGCTCTCTGTCACGACGGAACTGTGCGTCGCTGAGGAGCTTTTCCGCCTTCTCCCTGTCAAGCCTTGCAGATTCTGTAATTCTGACCGCCCTTGAACGCTCGTCCTCCATTTCAAGACGACTCTTTTCAAGCATATCAACAACGTCCTCAAAGCGCACGTTTTCAGAGGAAACAAGCTCCCCTGCTCTGTCAATTATATCCTTACTTATGCCAAGCTTTTCCGATATTGCAAAAGCGTTGGAGCGTCCCGGAATACCGATAAGCAGCCTGTAAGTAGGCTTAAGGCTGTTAACGTCAAACTCACAGGAGCCGTTTTCAACACGAGGAGTCTGAAGGGCATAAGCCTTAAGCTCCGCGTAGTGAGTGGTTGCGGCAATTTTTGCACCCTGACGGTGGAGCTGCTCAAGTATAGCCATAGCAAGTGCGGCACCCTCAACAGGATCAGTACCTGCACCCAGCTCATCAATAAGAACAAGGGATTTTTCATTAGCAGCGGCAAGTATATTAACAATATTAACCATATGCGATGAGAATGTTGACAAGGACTGCTCAATGCTCTGCTCATCACCAATGTCAACAAGAATATTGTCATAAACGCTTACCCTGCTTTCATCATAGGCAGGTATAAGCATACCTGCTGAAGCCATTGCAGAAAGCAGACCGATTGTTTTAATAGCAACGGTTTTACCGCCTGTGTTGGGACCTGTAATAACGAGTGTGTCAAAATCCTTGCCAAGGCGTATATCAGTAGCAACAACCTTTTTGGGGTCAATCAGCGGATGACGTGCTTTATTGAGAAGGGTTTCGCCCTCCTCGTTAAGCAAGGGGATGCTTGCCTTCATCTGGTAGCCAAGGTGTGCCTTTGCAAAAATAACGTTAATTTCAACCGCACTTTCGTAGCTGCCCTTGATTTCCTCGGAAAAACCGCCTGCCTCTACGGAAAGCTCATATAAAATACGTTCAATTTCCTGTGCCTCTTTACCCTTGAGCACACGAATATCGTTATTCGCCTCAACCACGCCTGCAGGCTCAATAAACACAGTAGCGCCTGTTGACGAGGTATCGTGCACAAGACCTGAAACCGCACCGCGGTGCTCGTTTTTCACGGGCACAACGTATCTGCCGTTACGCTGGGTTATGATAGCATCCTGCAAAACCGTTTTAAGACTGCCTGAACGGATAAGCTTTTCAAGCTGGTCGCGGACACTGTTTTCCTTTGCCTTTATTTTGCGGCGTATTGATGCAAGGTCGGGAGAAGCGTTATCACTCATTTCCTCCTCCGACAGAATTGCCGCAGTTATTTTCTCCTCAAGATACTTATTCGGCATAAGCGAGCCGAAATAAATATCAATGCTTTTTGTTTCCTGTCCGCTGTTTGCACGCCATTCACAAAGGGCGCGGACAGCTCTGACGGTTGATGCAATATCAAGAAGCTCTCCCATACTGAGCACACCGCCCGCAGCCGCACGCGACAAGGAGTTTGTCACGTTCTTCAATCCGCCAAAGGAGGGTCCTCCGTGCTTTGCAAGCATTATGTAAGCGTCCTCGGTCATTTGCAAAAGCCTTTGAGCATTTTTCAGCTTTGACTCGGGACGCAATGACAAAATCTGCTCACGTGCATCCTCATTGCAGGCACGCGCCGCAAGCATTTCAAGGACCTTATCAAACTCAAGAGCCTTTAAATGTCTGTTCATTTCCTTCATATTTATACCTCACAGCATTGTCTTACATTCCTGACAATACTCTGTAAAAATCAAGTGTTTTAAATTTCCGCTGTGTCTTATTCAGCAGATAATACTCGCAAATCTCACAAAAGGATGCGAGTGATTCGTCATTGAGATTAAAGGAAAAAATCCTTTCAAAATCGGAAAGCGAAACGTAGCGCATTGCCTGTACCACAGATGCACCAAGGCAATGAATGTCACCCACAGGAGAGCAATCCTTGCAGTAAATTTTGCCGCTTTCGGGTGAAAAGTACATATACTCGGATTCGTATTCGCCACAGGTGTCACATCCCACAAGTGCAGGCATATAGCCGCTGAGCGCCATAAGCCGCAGCTCTGTAACCGCCTTGATAAACGAGGGAGCCTTTTTATCACCCTTAAGGAGCCACAGCGCATTCAGGAAAAGGCGAAGAATCTCCTCCGACTCAAATTCCTCCTCGCAGAATTCGTTGGCAAGCTCACAAAAATATTGAGCCAAAGAGGTTTTTTCAACATCATTGCGAAGCTCAAAAAACACTTCCTTGACAAGAGCATCCTCAACCGAATAGGCATCCCTTGTTTTCACAAAGGTGAAGTCCGAATATGCAAGCAACGCCGTTGCCGCAAGCTTTTTACTTTTTGTTTTCTTGGCTCCCCTTGAAAATGCACGCACAAGACCGTACCGCGCAGTAAGCACGGTAATAAGTCGGTCCGATTCACCTACACTCTGTTCCCTTATAACAAGTCCCGGTGCAGTTATCTTTATCACAGGGCGCCATCTCCGTTTTACCGAGGGAATTGACACAATTGCGATACAAGAGGTAATCCTCTATTTTTCCGTTCTCGCAAAAGCGCTCCCACATCTTATTTTCATCCAAAAAATCACTCCCGCAGAACTTGGTAATATTATTCTATGTTGCGGGAGCTTTGTTTATAAAAGTTAAATTAATCCAATCCGAAATTGTGAATGAGACCCTCGCGGTTACGCCAGTCCTCCTTCACCTTTACCCAGCATTGAAGGTTAACCTTGCACTCAAAGAAGTTTTCAAGCTCGTGTCGGGCATTTGTTGAAATCTCCTTGAGCATTGCACCCTTTTTGCCGATTACAATACCCTTGTGGCTTTCGCGCTCACAGTAAATTATTGCCTCAACGTCAAGAATGGGCTTGTCCTCACGCTCGCGCATTTTCTCAATAGAAACCGCAATGCCGTGTGGAATTTCCTCGTTAAGCCTGTGAAGCAGCTTTTCACGAATCATTTCAGCAGCAAGCACACGCTCGGGCTGATCGGTAAGAGTGTCCTCCGGGAAGAAGAATTCTGAAGGGGCAGCAAGCTTTACAAGCTCCTCCTTAAGGGCATCCATTCCGTCACCGTCACGAGCACTTACGGGTACAACCGCATCAAAATCAAGGAGCTTTGTAAGCTCAAGGATTCTGCCCATAAGCTCCTGCTTGTCCGAAACCATATCAATTTTGTTAATGGCAAGCACAACAGGAATTTTTTCACTCTTAAGTTTTTGCAAAAGCTCAAGCTCAGTGGGTCTGATTTCTCCACGAGCCTCTGTAACAAACAAGCAGGAGTCCACACCACCGATGCTATCGTCAACTGCCTTAATCATTTTTTCACCAAGCTTTGTTTTGGGCTTGTGGAAGCCGGGTGTATCTGTAAACACAAGCTGAACGTCATCCTCTGTGAGCACACCCATAATCTTGGTACGTGTGGTCTGCGGTCTTGAGGATACGATAGCAACCTTTTGACCGAGAATTCTGTTAAGTATGGATGATTTGCCCACGTTAGGGCGACCTACGATTGCAATAAATGCTGTTTTTCTTTGTGACATTATTTCTTTTCCTTTTTCGCAATGTATTTCTTTTTAAGTTTTCTTATGAAATTTGAATTGAGCTTGAATATGAACGCAAGGGCAACAACAAGGCTTGCCACAAGGTAAACGATGTATTGGGGTGCGCTTACGTAGTGCTCAAAGAGCTTTCTGAAGGCTTCAGGCTGCCAGAGAAGGATTATACCGACAATTACGCTGGCTATTGCAAACACGAGCACCGCACCTGCAGCAACGTCCTTGGACACCTTGATGGTGTAAATATTTTCACGGGTAACGGAATCATCTGCCTTTTCAATGCCTGAGTTTACCATCTCACCGCCAAGCACAAGCGCAGACGCAAGCACAAGAACGGCACACTCAACCCTTATGAGAACAAAAAAATCATATCTCATCAGGAAATATGCCATATAGCCAAGGCACACAAGGTGAATACGGAAGTTACGCTCATGGAAAACCATCCAGCAAAAGCCCTTGAAGGCATATATAAAGCTCCTTACAAGGCTGTCAATATCCTGCATATATTATTCCTCCTCAGAGGTCATATAGTAGGATTCGTTGCGCTTAAGACCAAGCTCTGAAAGAACTCGCTCCTCCTTCTCGCGCATACGAACTGCCTCAATACCGCCATTCACGTGGTCATAGCCCAAAAGGTGAAGCATTGAGTGAACGGTAAGGAAGCCGATTTCACGTTGAAGTGAGTGGCCGTATGTATAAGCCTGTCGCACTGCAGTTTCAACTGAAATGACAATATCACCAAGAAGACACGCGCCTGTTTCAAGGTCCTTGTCATAAACACCATTTTCACCAAGGGGGAAGGAAAGCACGTCGGTGCTTCTGTCCACGTCGCGATGCATTTTATTAAGCTCGTGAATGCGCTCGTCATCCACAAAGGTTACGCTGATTTCCGCAGGCTCGGAAAAATCCTCAAATGTAAGAACGGCATTGCAGCAACGCCTTACAAGAAGTCTTACGCCGGTAGGAATTTTAACTGCCTTCTGGTCGTTTGTGATAATTACTTTGATTTTCTCTTTCATTTTCTTTGCTTTGCCTCCTCATATTTTTCGTAGGCGCGGATAATATCCTGCACCAATTTATGTCTTACAACGTCCTTATCAGAAAAGCGTATAATTTCAATCTGATCAAGGTTCTTTAAAATCTTTGTTGCCTCAACAAGACCAGAGCGCTTGCCGTCGGGCAGGTCAATCTGTGTAACGTCACCTGTAACAACAACCTTTGAGTTGAAGCCCATTCGGGTCAGGAACATCTTCATCTGCTCGGGGGTGGTGTTCTGTGCCTCGTCAAGGATAATAAAGCTGTCATCAAGTGTTCTGCCTCGCATATATGCAAGGGGTGCAACCTCAATATTGCCGCGTTCAAGATATTTGTTGAAATTTTCAGCTCCAAGCATATCAAAGAGGGCGTCATACAACGGTCTTAAATAAGGGTCAACCTTGCTTTGAAGGTCGCCGGGCAAAAAGCCCAGCTTTTCACCCGCCTCAACCGCAGGGCGTGTGAGTATGATTCGGTTAACCTCCTTGGCACGAAAGGCATTAACCGCCATTGCAACCGCAAGGTAGGTTTTACCTGTACCTGCAGGACCTACACCAAGGACAATTGTGTTGTTCTTTATGGTTTCAACGTATTTTTTCTGACCGAAGGTTTTGGGCTTAACAGGCTTTCCCTTACTTGTAATGCAGACACAATCACCCGACATTGCAGTAATTTTATCCTCATTGCCCTCGCCCACAAGGGAAATAACGTAACGAACGTTTTGCTCGTTAAGGGCTTCACCCTTATTAAGGAGCATAAGCAGTCCGTTCACCGCCTTCATAGCCTTGCTTACGTCCTCAGGCTCACCGCTGATTTTTATATCAGAGCCACGGCTTATAACATCAACGTGAAAGGCGTTTTCAATAAGCAGAATATTCTCATCAAAGCTACCGAAAAGGCTGACCGCCTGTTCCATTCTGTCAACGTTTATTATCTGTTCCAACAATATTACCTCTATTATAGTTTTTTATTTTACGAAATTAGTATATCACAAATTTTGTAAATGTCCACTAAAAATTCACGATTTTTTTGTGGAAGAGTATTAGTTTTTTTCAACAGAAATTGTTTTTTCAACGGAAACGTCCTCAATGCAGGTTATCTTCGCCGAAACAGACACTCTACCGCCATTTAAGCTACGGCTGTAATTGACGTTTTTTAGCCTTGCTCCTTCAAACTGACTGCGCTTATCCTCAACACACTCAAGCAGCAGAGCAAGACTTTGCTTATCATCATCAAGGGCTATACTCCCATCACCGACAGACAAATAATCACACCGAATAAAGCCTACGGGTAGCTGACCCTCATAGCCACGACAAAATATGCGGGTTGCCGACGAAAGCTCACCGGAATCCGACCTTCCAAGTGGAATATCCGTTCCAAAAAAGGAAACGCCATAACAGGGCTCGGCACCAATGCTTACCTTACCCGGTCGCCCTCCCTCTGCAGAGGCTACTATAACGTTTTCCGTTTTTGCAAACACCTTACCCTTTGCCTGCACAAGTGCTTCCGTACCATTGGCATTTGCAACTACTCCCGAAATCAACACACTACCCTCGGCAACGTGCTGCCCCTCCTTAACAAGCGGAGTGCCACGATAGCACTCAACAAGTGTAACAACCCCTTTTTTAGCCGAAACAAGGTTTGTTGGCAAAAGGGTTTCGTCAGAGGGCGTTTTTTCATTCACAAGGGTATATTCAAGCTGAGCCCTTCCCCCAAAAATATTTAGCGAAACCCACAGCAAATCGCTATGCCGCTTAAGCAGCTCATCCTGAACCTCAAGAATGTCTATTTTTGACTTGCGCGCACCCGCTTTCACACCTAATTCAGCAAGAGTTTGTGTAAAGTTATCTGGCTTTACACCGTCTTTTTCTTGGATTTCCACACTCCACACACAGCCCGACAAATAAATTGTGATCATTGCAGCAAGAAAAACACCGATAACTGCGCCAACCCTAAGCCTGTTGCGGGTTGCAAAGGTTTTTAGTCCTCTGTTTTCTTCCACAATTATAGTCATTCCGGAGCGCTCTGCTGCTAAATTTATCCTATCAAAATCCTTGGCAGATGTAAACGCTTTCACCTTTACACCGTCGTTTTTGATATCCCACAGGCTTATTCCGTTTATTTTGCACAGATTGAGAAAGCGTTCCACAAACCCACCCTCTGCAACGAACAAAACATAGCCCTGAAGCAGTCTTAAAAGCCTAATCATAGCACCACCTACACAAACTCAACACAAACTATTTCACCTGTTATATCGGTCTGCCCGAAGCAGAAGGAATTTACCGTCAAATCCGACCCCCGCACCCTTAAATTTTTATCCCCGAGGCAAAGCACAACCGCATCGCGGGAATAGTCAATTACGCTTTCACAGTCGGTAACAATAAGTCTTTTGTTCATATAAAGCTCTATTGCCGGAGCAATAAAATCCTCCTTGAACCGTTTTAATGGACTCCCCTTCAAAATACCACCTCACTTTATAGTCTGCTATATTTCTATGTTCAAGGATATGGTTTAATACGGTCGCCCTCATCATAGAATATTCTGAGGTGAATAGCTTGATTAAAGGTCACAGGTCAGAAATCATCAGGAATTCAATTACGCTGATGGGTGTAATTGCTTTCGGAGCAATAATATTAACACATCCGCAAATAGCTTCGGCAGGAATAAAAAAGGGCTTGCTTCTGCTTTACGATAGCCTCATTCCGGCACTTTTCCCATTTATGATTGTGTCCTGCTACATTGCAAGAAGCCCTGTAACAGACAGAATTTCAATAATGGCAAACAAACTAACCTACAGATGCCTTCACATAAACGCTTATCATACGCTTGCTTTCACATTGGGGTGCCTTGGCGGTTATCCTGTGGGCGCAAAAACAATTACCGAATTCCGACGGCAGGGATTCATAACCCTAACAGATTCACACAGGCTATTCTGTTGCTGCGTAAATCCGGGAGCATCCTTTGTTATAACCGCAGTTGGAAGCTTTATGCTTGGAAGCACAATAAGCGGCATAATAATTTATGCCTCCTGTATTGCATCATCTCTTGTGTTAGGTGCCTTCAGCAGCCTGTTGTTCAAAAGCTCGGAGGAAGCATCACCCCGCAAGGAGACTGATACAAGGCACGACAACGTTTTTATAAAATCCGTTTCATCGGGAGTTGAGTCAATGCTTGGCATTTGCGGATGGGTAATTCTGTGCAGCGCATTGTGCGAGCTATCCGCACAGCTGATTTCTAACGATGGTGCAAGGCTTTTCATAAATGCCGTTGCCGAGGTTTCCTCGGGCTGTAAAAGCACCATTGAGGCAGGACTTTCTCTGCCTGTGCTTTGCGCTGTCATAAGCTTTGGCGGTCTTGCGGTAGCTGCACAAATTTCGCCCGACCTTGCAGACAGCGGCATCAAGCTCAAAACATATATCTGCTGGCGTGTTGCAGGCAGTGCTATAAGCGCCCTTTTCTGTTCAGGTCTGACTAAAATATTTCCCCAAAGCATTGCCGTCAGCACTACCCTCACACCTGTGCACACCCTCACCCGCGGTATACCAACTGCTCTCGTAATGGTATTTATGTGCATTGTTTTAATATTTGAGGTTGATAACAAAAGAAAAGTGTGGTAATATACTTGCATAGAAACAAGGAATTGGTGGTTACTATGGCGCTCAAGCTTTTCAAGGGCTCAAACGAGCCTCAGTGTGCACATTGTGAATATGCTGAAATATCAACAGACAGCAGCGTTGCAGTATGCCGTAAAATCGGTGGTATTATGCAGCTTTCCTCCAAGTGCAAAAGGTTTAAATATGACCCTCTCAAAAGGGAGCCCCGCGCCCTTAATCTTTCCAAGGAATTTGATAAAAGTGATTTTGAGATATAAGACGTGAGCAGACCGCAGTCTGCTCACATTTTTCTATTTTGTGATAAAGTAACAAAATGATTTACTTATTTCATTCATTTTTTTAAACAATAAATTGTCGAATAGACTTGAAATGAGTCTTAAATATTAGTACAATATATTATAGAATTTTACATACGGAGGTTATTGTCGTGGCAGATGCATTCGGTATTCCAAACACAATCCCGGTAGGCCCCTTAGGTATTATTGCAACCCCCGGTTGCGAGGAGCTTGCCGAAAAAATTAACAATTATCTCACATCATGGCGTGATGAAAGAGAAAGCGAGCACAAAAACTCAATCGCTTTCTACGGCTATCAGAGACCTACTTACATTATTGACACCGACTTCACAAGATTCGGTTCAGGTGAAGGCAAGTGTGTTCTTCACGAAACAGTCAGAGGTTACGACATTTTCATCATCTGTGATTGCTTCAATCACGGCATAACCTACAATATGTACGGTTACGAAAACCACTACTCACCCGACGAGCACTATGCAAACCTTAAGCGTGCAATTTCTGCAGTTGAGGGTAAGGCTCGCCGCATCAACGTTATTATGCCCATGCTTTACGAGGGCAGACAGCACAAGCGTTCACGCCGTGAATCACTTGACTGTGCAATCGCACTTCAGGAGCTTTGTGTTGATATGGGCGTTGAAAACATCATCACATTTGATGCTCACGACCCCCGTGTACAGAATGCTATTCCCCTTAAGGGCTTTGAAAACGTTGCTCCCACATACCAGATGATTAAGGCTCTCACAAAGAACTTTAAGGACCTCAAGATTGACCATGACAACCTTATGGTTATCTCTCCCGACGAGGGCGGTATGGGCAGATGCATTTACTACTCAACAGTTCTCGGCATTGACCTCGGTATGTTCTACAAGCGCCGCGACTATTCAGTAGTTGTTAACGGCAGAAACCCCATTCTTGCACACGAATTCCTTGGTGACGACGTTGAGGGTAAGGACTGCCTTATCATTGACGATATGATTTCATCAGGCGACTCAATGATTGAGGTTGCTACAAAGCTTAAGGAGCTTAAGGCAAACCGCATCTTCATCTGTACAAGCTTTGGTCTTTTCTGCAACGGACTTCAGGAGTTTGACAAGGCTTACGAAAGCGGAATTATCAACGGTGTGTTCACAACAAACCTTGTTTACAGAACACCCGAGCTTCTTGACAGACCTTGGTACTTTGAGGTTGATATGAGTAAGTATTGCTCACTTATCATTGACACTCTCAACCACGACTGTTCAGTAAGCTACCTTCTCAACCCTGCTGAAAAAATCAAAGCAAGACTTGAGAAATACAGAGCAGAGCAGAGCGCTGCCGAGCTTTCACTTTTCAATAACTAATTCAAAAGCACCTTGATTTTCAAGGTGCTTTTCTTATGCATTGTCATAAAGTAAAATAATGTTGACTTTTCTAATGTATTATAGTATTATTTAATAAATAGTAAGGTAAATGCGCGCCCTGAACAGGGCTGATAATTTATCAAATTATATTATTGGGGGCATATTTATTATGTTGAAGAAACAAAAACTTGGCAAGTACATATTCCTTAACATCATCACTCTCGGTGTTTATGGTCTTTTCTTCTGGTCCAAATGGACTGAAAACGTTAACACTCTTTGTGATGGCGACGATAAGGACAGCGCAAACTACATCCTCGTGTACATTCTTGACTGGTTCTCTTTGGGTATCTACTCTCTCGTTTGGAACTACAGAATGGCTGAAAGAATGTATCAGGTTGCCGATGATTACGGCGTTGAAATCAAGCGCGGCGGTATGTTCGTTTTAATTTGGAGAATCTTCTTCCCTCTCATTTGCAGCATCACAAAAATTAAGAACGCTAACCTTCTTATTGATGCATACAATGCAAACTTTGATGCTGATGCTGTTGAAGCTGAAGCAGAAACAGAGGCACAGCCCGAATAAGAAACTTGAAGCCGTCCGTTAACGTGGGCGGCTTTTTGCTATCACAAGAGGTTTTACTATGAATATTAAAAAATACGTTGCTGTGGCATCGGGTATGGGGGCAGGCTTGCTCCTGGGAAAGGCACTTAAAAAGAAAAATATCTGTCCCATGTGTGTTGCTAAAAAGGCAATTGCCGCCACACAGGTACACGTTGCAGACACGGAAAAATACAATAACGGTGTTGCTTTAACTCCCCCTATGGGCTGGAGCAGCTGGAACACCTTCCGCAACTCTATTGATGAGAGCCTCATCAAGGACATTGCGGTTGCTATGGACAAAACAGGGCTTAAGGATGCAGGCTACTGCTACGTTAACCTTGATGACTGCTGGCAAAGCTCTTTGCGAACAACAGACGGCAAGCTTCAGGGCGACCTGACACGCTTCCCCAATGGTATGAAGCCCCTTATCAGCTCTCTTAACGAAATGGGCTTCAAGGTTGGCTTGTACACCTCAAACGGCACACTCACCTGCGAGGATTTGCCCGCAAGCCTTTACAACGAGGCAATTGATGCCGACACCCTTGCAGAATGGGGCGTTGAATATTTCAAATATGATTTCTGCCACAACGAGGCAATACCCACAATTGCTCCGCATCTCATAAAAATCTGTATCGGCAAGCCCGGTGAAACAGATTTCATTGAGCTTCAGGCAGAGCACGGTGAGGTTCTTGACGGTGCAAAGGTGTTTCCCGACGAGCGCGTTGAAAACGGCTACACCGTAGGCAACCTTTGTGGCGGACTTGGCAAGCTTCGCTTTTCCGCAATCACAGTACCCGAGGATGGTGAATATTCTCTTACCATCGTTTTCCGCAAGGGCGGTAACGTTAGAAAGTTCCTTGTTGTTAACGTAAACGATGAAAAGGACTACGATTGCTGTTTCCCTGAATCAAAGGGCTTTACTGCCGACGGCAGACTTCAGGTAAAAATCAGCCTTAAAAAGGGCGTAAACACACTCACCTTCTTCAGCCCCATTGCCTCAAGAATGGACTCCGCTCAAAGGCAGTATATCGGTATGGGCAGAGAGCTGAAGCGAGCTACAAGGGAATATGCTAAAAAGCACAACGTCCCCGAAAAGCCTATTTGCTATTCAATTTGTGAGTGGGGCTTAAATCAGCCGTGGAAGTGGGGGGCAAGGGCAGGCAACCTGTGGCGCACCACACCTGATATCAAACCAAATTGGTTATCAATGATAGGTATATATGAAGCTAACGTAAGGCTTTACAAATATGCTTCTATAGGCGCTTGGAACGACCCTGATATGCTTGAGGTTGGCGTCGGAGAGCTTACAATGGAGGAAAACCGCACACATTTTTCACTTTGGTGTATGATGGCAGCTCCCCTTATCCTTGGTAATGATATACGCAAATTCATTAACCCCGACGGCTCTGTTGATAAGGACAACAAGGTGCTTGAAATACTCAAAAACAAGGCGCTTATTGAAATTGATCAGGACAAACGAGGAATTCAGGCAAAGCGCATTTTCTCAAACGTTGTAACCGACGTTCTTGTTAAGCCCCTTGAAAACAAGGAGGTTGCAGTTTGCCTTCTCAATAAATCAGGCTCCGCGAAGGAAATGAGCTTTTCAATCACCAAGCTTCACAACGAGGCTTACGTTGATTTACCCATTGCAAAGAATTACGTTGTAAAAGACCTTTGGGAGGATACACAGTCAGAAGCAACCGACGTTGTGAATGCAACTGTGCCCTCTCATGGTGTAAAGGTATATAGAATAAAGGCTGTTTAATTATTTACAGGAGGTGTTTTTATGGATAGAATTGCCATAAAAGAACGTTCAAAGCAAATACTCAAAAAGAACCATTGGCTCTGTGTTATTGTTACTTTGATAAGCGGAATTGTGCCCGCTTTGATGGCCTCTGCCTCATCCGTTAACGTGAATCACACAGAAACCACAACAACTACAACGATTCCATCTACTGAGGTTTTTCAGGACTTTGACCCATTACTCTCCATCGTTGCTATAGTTTCCGTTTTAGCCGGAACAGTAATATCACTTGTAATTCACGCATTTGTTACCAATCAGCTTGTTGTGGGCTCCAACCGCTTCTTCCTTAAATTCCGCAAGAACAACCCCACAGATATCGGCGAGCTTTTCACAAGCTACAAGGATAAAACCTTCCTTAACGTAGCAAAGGTAACCTTCATCCGCGATGTATTCGTCTACTTATGGAGCATGCTGTTCATAATCCCCGGCATTATAAAAGTCTTTGAGTATTGGGCAGTTGATTATATCCTTGCAGTCAGACCCGATACACCATACCAAAAGGCAATTGAGCTCAGCAAGAAAATGATGAACGGCCATAAGATGGACGTTTTCGTAATGGGACTTTCGTTCACAGGCTGGTATCTGCTTTCCATATTCACCTGCGGTATCCTCCCCGCGGCTTACGTAAATCCCTATGCAAAAATTGCAATGACAGAGTTATATGCAGAAATCCGCGAGGATGCTATAAGACGCGGCGTTATTTCACCATACGACGTGCCTGATTATATGGATTATCAGCCACAGTCATCCTATTACCCCTATTACAACGTAAACCCTCAGCAGCCTATGGCAAACGGCTATTATAATCCTCAGGCACAGCAGCCCGTAATGTATCCTCAGGCAACATATCAGCAGCCTGCACCTAACGCTCCCTTTAACCCCGTTAACCCTCAGTACGGAGCATATCCTCAACCTCAGCCCACACAACAACCCCAACCCTTCGCATACGGTCAGGTGAGCTACGTTCAGCCTCAGCAGCCCGTTGTTCAGGCACCGAATCAGTACAACGCTCAATCCGAGTCCCCTGTTCAGACTGAACCGCAACCCAAGGAACAGGATTCACAGCCAATAGCAGACATATCATCTGTTAATATCCCCCCTGTCCCCGACATGGCTGAAGAACCCGAAAAATCCGTTGAAACTATTGACAATGATCCCACGTTATGATACTATATCTATACATTTTTATGGGAGGTTGAATGTTATGGATCACATCAAAACTATCGAAACCCGCAATCTCTGCGAAAGCGCAAAGAATGGTGGTTGCGGCGAATGTCAGACTTCCTGT
Source organism: Clostridia bacterium (assembly GCA_017631355.1). Taxonomy (GTDB): domain Bacteria; phylum Bacillota; class Clostridia; order Oscillospirales; family Acutalibacteraceae; genus DTU089. The sequence continues at coordinate 1,876 of JAGBTL010000136.1, read as the reverse complement.
CAGTCTGCCTGCAAGACAAGTTGCGGTATCGCAAACCAGCAGTGCGAAAACAACAGCAAGAAGTAATTGCACACACAACCAAATGCCGCCGTTCACGGCGGCATTTTTTCGTAAGGAGTTATAACTAATGATACATCAATACAAGCTTGGCGGTTACAATATTGTACTGGATATATGCTCCGGCGGTGTTCATGTCGTAGATGAAGTAGCCTATGAAATTATTTCAGTATTTGAAGGCAAAAACAAAGAAGAGGTTGTTGCCTTGATGGAGGAAAAATTCGGCAACCGCGAAGATATAACGACAAATGATATATTGGAATGCTACGATCAGGTAGAAGGCCTAAAGCAATCAGGTAAGCTTTTTGCGCCTGACACCTTTAAGCCTATGGCGAATAGCCTCAAAGAAAAAACAGCCGGTGTTGTAAAAGCACTCTGCTTGCATATCGCACACACCTGCAACCTTAACTGTTCATATTGTTTTGCCAGTCAGGGCAAATATCATGGCGAAAGAGCAATAATGTCTTACGAGGTAGGTAAAAGAGCTTTGGACTATCTTGTAGAAAACTCAGGCACAAGAAGAAATCTTGAAGTAGACTTTTTCGGCGGAGAGCCGTTAATGAATTTTGATGTTGTAAAGCAATTGGTAGCATATGCTCGCAGCATAGAAAAAGAAAAGGGCAAAAATTTCAGATTCACACTGACTACCAATGGTGTGCTTGTTGACGATGATGTAATCGAATGGGCAAACCGCGAATGTAGCAACGTTGTTTTGAGTCTTGACGGTAGAAAAGAAATACACGATCGTTACAGAGTTGATTACGCAGGCAATGGTAGTTGGGATAAAATTGTTCCCAAATTCCAAAAATTTGTTGAAGCACGTAATGGTAAAAACTATTATATGCGTGGTACATTCACCCACAACAACCCCGACTTTTTAAAGGATATTCAGCAAATGCTTGATTTAGGCTTCAGAGAATTAAGCATGGAGCCGGTTGTTTGTGCCCCTGATGACCCATCAGCACTTACAGAGGACGACCTTAACATTGTTATGCAGCAGTATGAAAAGCTTGCCGACTTAATGCTTGAGCACGACAAGAAAAGTGACCCCTTTACATTCTATCACTATATGATAGACCTGACAGGCGGACCTTGTATATACAAGCGTATATCCGGTTGCGGAAGCGGAACCGAATATATGGCTGTTACACCTTGGGGCGATTTATACCCCTGCCACCAATTTGTAGGTGATGAAAAATTCAAATTAGGCGATATTTATACAGGTGTTACTAACACAGATATCCAAAGTCAGTTTGCGGCATGTAACGTTTATGCCCACCCTGAATGCAACGATTGTTGGGCAAGGCTTTATTGCTCTGGCGGATGTGCAGCCAATGCTTATCATTCAACCGGCTCCGTTACAGGCGTATATGAGGATGGTTGTAAATTATTCCGTAAACGTATGGAGTGCGCCATTATGGTTGCTATTGCCCGTGCATTAGGAGAAAATTAATGAATACACCTATTTGCGATTTTGTTCGTGATTATACACACAAAAGCACTGTGCGAATGCATATGCCAGGCCACAAGGGACACCCCTTTTTAGGCTTCGAGCAAAATGATATTACAGAATTTCGGGGCGCAGATGACCTTTACCACCCCTCGGGTATAATTCTGGAAAGCGAGAAAAATGCTTCATACTTGTTCGGTTGCCCCACCTTCTACAGTACCGAAGGCTCTTCGCATTGTATACGGGCAATGGTATACCTTGCCACAATCCATGCAAGGCAACAAAACAAAAAGCCCTGTATTGCCGCTGTGTGCAATGTCCACAAATCATTTCTGACGGCTATCATACACCTTGATACTTGCGTCAAAT
>JAGBTL010000135.1 GCA_017631355.1 Clostridia bacterium | reverse complement strand
TTTAAAAGTGACAGGCTCTCACTCAGATAGATATAGTCAAAATAGTCCCTCTGCTCTTTAACAGCAAGACTATCGCCGAAAAAGCGAACAAGGTAAGGAAGCTGCTCCTCGGTAACACAGTAAAAGCTCAAATCGGACTCGCGCTCCTTGGCATCGTCCACAATAATCTGCAGGGCTTTGTCAGGGTCGCCCTTTCCCCAAGGAAAAGCGTAGGACGTAACACCGTTAAAGGTGGAGCGAAGAAACAGAAACCCCTCACAGACTGCAAGCTCCGTGTGCTCCGCCGCACTCCACGTGTAAAGATTGCCGAAGCTGAAATCACACATCTGTGCACAGCAATGAGGCATATAGCCTTCAACAAGCGCCTTGTCGTTTGTTTTTATATGGTGTAAATCAAGCATATAATTCCTTTTCCTTCAAGGCTGCCTTCAAAACCTCATAAACCTTATCATTGATGACCTCAATGGGTAAGGGCTCACCGTTTTCTGCACAGCAGATAACGCTCCAGCCGTATTTTTCCGCCGCATAAAGTGCTGCCTCACGGCAAGCGTTAAGAAACTCAACGTTTGCCTCGTGAACGTCCTTTTTGCTTTCATCGCCATTATAGCGTGACGTCATAAGTCGCTGTGAAACGTCAACAGGCATATCAAGGAAAATAACCTTGTCGGGAGCAGGAATGCCGATTTTGTTGTATTCAAAATCAAAAAGCCATTCAAGGAATGAATCCCAATCCTCTTTATTAAGCTTCGTCATCTGATAAAGCGCGTTGGCAGGAGTGTATCTGTCGGCAAAAATAAGCTTGCCTGATTTATAATCCTGACCCCACTTTTCGGTAAATGATGCAAAGCGGTCTGCCGCATAAAGCACAGATGCCGCATAAGCGTTGACGTCACCTGCATTTTTGCCAAAATCACCTGCAAGATACTTTCTGACAAGTATGCTTGAGTCGCTGTCATAGTCGGGGAGCTTTATTCTTTTGTAATCAATGCCGTCTGCCTCAAGGCGTTTGCATATAAGCTCGGTCTGAGTTGTCTTGCCGCTACCGTCAAGACCCTCAAGGTCAATAAAAATACCCATCAGGAAAAAGTCCTTTCAAGCGCAATTATACCTCTATATAATACTATAAGTAGTGTCAACTGTCAAATATTGTTTTTAATATTTACTTAATTATTATAAACAATTTATAGATTATTAAAAAATTTCAAAAAGCAAGCCTGCAGGGCACTCCCCTACAGGCTCATAATTACTGATTGATAAATGCTAAAATCTGTTCCTTGGAGCGGAGACCCACAAGGGTGTCAACCGCCTGACCGTTCTTCATAAGAACAAGTGTGGGAATACTTGAAATGCCGAATTTCTGCGCGAGTGCAATTTCATTATCCACGTCAACCTTGCCAACAACAACGTTGTCGTTTTCCTCTGCAATCTGGTGAACGATTGGTGCTATCATTTGACAGGGACCGCACCAAGTTGCCCAGAAATCAATGAGCACAGGCTTGTCGCTTTTAAGGACAGCCTCGTCAAAATTTGCGCTTGTAATAGTAATTTCAGCCATATTAAAAACCTCTCAATCCTTTGATTTGTAGTAAAGCAGGCAATGACAATAGCCTTCAAAATCGGGGTCGGCAATCTGCTCCCTGAACTCCTGACAAATGCACTTGTTTTCGGGTGTTCGGGCAAGCCTGCAAGGACAATAGCCGTCCTTTGCCTTAAGTCCCTCCTTGATTCTTGCAACAACCTCTTTATCTTCGTTCAAGCGTACAGCCACAGTACCGCCTCCTTCAATGTTTTTACACCTTTAGAATATCCCAAACAGATGGAAATTTCAACACGAATTTGTAAATATTTCTTTACTTTTTTGCAAAAGGGTGTAAAATAATCATATCATAGCTATATGGAGATTTTAATATGAACAACATTTTTGAACAGGCTTATGCTACCGCCTGCGAAATCATAGAAGCTGCAAAATTGAAAAAAGGCAACATCCTTGTTGTGGGTTGCTCCACAAGCGAGGTTATCGGCAGCAAAATCGGAACAAATTCAAGCCCAGACACAGCGACAGAATTGTTCAACGGCATCAAAAAGGCTGCCGATGAAAACGGTGTTTTCATTGCTGCACAATGCTGCGAACACCTTAACCGAGCAATCATAACGGAGGCTGCTGCAGTACCCAACGCTGAACAGGTTAACGTTGTACCCCAGCCCAAGGCAGGCGGCTCCTTCGCTACCGCTGCCTACAAGGCATTCAAGGAGCCTGTTGCAGTTGAGGAAATAAAGGCAGATGCAGGCATTGATATTGGCTTTACAATGATCGGCATGCATCTTAAAAGGGTTGCGGTTCCCGTAAGACTACAGAACAACAAAATTGGCGAGGCACTTGTGCTTGGTGCACGCTGCAGACCAAAATTCATTGGCGGCGAAAGAGCTGTTTACGACCAGAATTCATTATAAAAATATGAGCAGAGCGGACAACCCACTCTGCTCTTTTATTATTTAGCAATAACGCCTGACAAGGAAATTTCAGGCAGAACGTCTGCAAGGTTTTTGTCAACCTCAGGCTGCTTGAATTCCTCCTCAAGAGCAAGCTCAAGGACAATGGGACAATGGTCGCTGAAGTAAACGCCATCCTCATTTGTTGCAGGCAAAACGTCATAGGAATTAACCTTGAAGCCTGTTTTTGAAATCATAAAATAGTCAATTCTCACATATTTTTCAGGATTGCCCCAACCGTTGAAGGTATATGATTTATCGGGGTTTTCCACCCTGTAAATAGCATCGTTGAAATTCTCGGTTACGCTGTTGTAGGTAACGGAGCCCTCCTCTGCATTGAAGTCACCCATAATGACTGCAGGAAGTGAGCCGAATTCAGCGATTTTATCAAGCACAACGTTGATTCCGTTAATGCGGGCCTCGTCACTTACATGGCTGAGGTGAGTGTTGAAAACAACGAAATCCTTACCTGATGCAAGGTCTGTAAGGATTACGTAGCTGCACACACGGTTGTACTGTGCACCCCATGATTTGCTGGGCACCTCGGGTGTTTCGGAAAGCCAGAAGGAGCCCTTATCAACAAGCTCATAGAGTGCTGTATTATAGAAAATGGGACAACCCTCGGAATTAAAGGCATCGTCGCGATAGGTTATAACGGAATCGTAGCCCTTAAGGGTGTCACAAAGGTATGAATAATGCCACTTTGTAGCCTCCTGAAAGCCGATGATACCGGGTGCCTGTTCAGCGATTGCATTCACCATAAGGTCTGCACGGTAAAACCACGCTTTTTTACCCCAGTCAGTAGGGCTGATGCAGCGAAGGTTACTGCTCATTATTTTGATGTTATCTGTGTTTTCTACCTCTATGGTAATTTCCTTTTTGTTGTCATTGTAGTGTGAATAGTATAAAAATGTGTTACCTGCAAGGACTATTGCAACAACAAGGATTACAGATACTAAACCGAGTAATGTGAATTTAACAAACTTTTTCATAAGCCACCTCGAAATAAAAATACAAGTTCAGTATATAGCAAAGCGGATGGAATTACAATAGACGGTTTCAAAAACCACGCAAAAAACCATCAACCTACAGAGCATAAATGGAAACTCCTAATTTACGTGCTAAATCATCAAGATAAATCAAGTGTCCTTTATTTGCATGATATATCGTTACGTACCCGCTTTTAGATGCCGTAATTATTTCAGTTTTATCAGTTTTTCCATTATGATAAACGATGCGCTCACCTTTTTTAAGATAGGTTTTGTCTCCATATTCAAGTTTGTTATTATAATCAGCAAGAGCATTTTGATAGTGCGCATTAAATAAACGTGTCGCTTCTTTCAAATCGCCTCGCCTTCCAAAAACCATTGCATTCTCAAGCAGAATCATATGTTTATTAAACTGATCAAAGCGCGTAAATTCTGTCCTACGCTTCAATATGGCATCACGACTGTTTAGTGCTTCAAAAATCGGCAATACATATTTTTCAATACGATTCACAATATCCCGTGCTATTTTTTGAGGGTCTTTTCTCAAATCATAAAATGAATCTTTCCCATCAACAAGAGCACCAAGGCGAGTGCGAATATTACATTCGTATTCATGATAATATTTTTTCAGTGGCTCTGTAATAGTAAACGTACGCTCCACACATTCCGGCACCCGAATACCAAGATTTACCCAAAGTATATTGTGAACCCCTTTTGCCGGACACCCGTTTTGGAAATGCACAACCTGTGAAATGTCACCATCTACAAAGCGATGAATTGTTCGACCGTATTTTCTAAATCCCAACGGTTTCAAATATTCATACACAATTTTTTCAATAATATCAACAGATTCAGTTGACGTAAGTTTATTCCATCTAAACCTATTGAACATTGTATCACCACCCTTAAACCAACTCTACCATAAAACCTGTAACCTTTCAATAGTTTTATCAGGTAATCACTAATAGGTTCGACTCCCTCAAACTTTATAAAAAACAAAGAGTACTACCTTTTCAGGTAATACTCTTTATTTTTGGCGGAGAGCAAGGGATTCGATGGGCTCTGCCCATCGTTTGCTTCGCAAACCCCGATTGTGTTCGCCTTCGGCGAGGGGGTTCGAATCCCTCAAACTTTACAAAAAACAAAGAGTACTACCTTTTCAGGTAATACTCTTTATTTTTGGCGGAGAGCAAGGGATTCGAACCTTCGAAACGGTTTTGGCCGTTTACACGATTTCCAATCGTGCTCCTTCGACCGACTCGGACAACTCTCCATACAGTC
>JAGBTL010000134.1 GCA_017631355.1 Clostridia bacterium | reverse complement strand
GTGAAAGATAATTGTGATTTAAAATATAGTTGTGATTGTGGGCTCGTTGCCAGCAATTATTCTGTTAAGGTCTGCCTTACATTCCTGAAGGTGAAGCAGGGCGGTGGGATAATCCTTGCAGTTCAGAAAATAAATTGCGGTGTTCAGATCGCCTCGTATTTCCAAGGTATCGCCCTGTCCAAGAATAAGGTTGAGCACAGGCTTGTGCTTTTCAAATAAATCAATTAATTCAATGAAATTCTTTTCTGCCTCGGGGTGGTTTTCCTTTATCAGGCTGATTTCTGCCTGTGTTGTTTTCTCAATCATTTCGGTACAGCTTAATTCAATGTATATTAGTGATACTATACCAATCAAAATGCTTGATCCGAGAAAAATAAATGCCATTTTGGGTCTGTTCATATTACCTCTCCTTGCTGATTGTCATAAACCTTTTGCTCTTTGTAACAGTCATAAGCAAGATGTTTTTTGTGCTTGTTTTGTCCTTTTCAAGCCTCCTGTTTATTTCGTCAAGTGTAACAGGTGAATCCTCAAGGGAGGATTCAATTATTTTTCCGTCAATGATAACAACACAGGGTGCATCCGTTGTTTTTTTAGGACTTTGATATGTTTCTTGTGATAGAGGCTGTTTGCTTTGCTTTAACAAAACGGATAGTGTTCCGTTTGTTTCAACTACTGCATATTCAACGTCGTTTATATCAAAAACATCCTTTTGACGTAATGCAGATAATACCTCGTCAATGGTGAATCGTAGGGTTTTAAGGTTTTGTTGATTAAGCTTTCCGTTTTTTATGATTGTAATGGGCTTGCCATCGCTTGCGTATCTGAATTTCAGGCTTTTTCGGGCTATAAGGGAGCTGATGATTTCAAATGATACAAGCAGCATGAGTGAGATTGCCGTGTTTAAAATCGGTTGATTAGTATCTGTTATTGGTGTTGCTGCTATTTCTGAAATCAGAATAGTTATCACAAGCTCTCCGGGCTGCAGCTGTCCTAATTGCCGCTTGCCCATAATTCGCACACAAAGACTGACAAAGCAATATATTATAAATGTTCTTACTATTGTTGCAATCATATTATCACCATAATTTGTTTTTTCCTGTTTATCCCTGAATATACAAGGATAATCGGGTTAAAACACTATTGGTGATTTTATGAAAAATAAGCCGTTTATATACGTTGATGATATTAAAGAGCCGGTGTTTGGTGACGTTCGCAAGGATCCACTTGAAAACGGCAGGGTAATAAAACGAGCCTTCGAGGGCAGCTTTGATATTGTGGTTAAAATGGGCTATTGCGGTGATAAGCGCGTTGTTTTTGCTAATTGCGACGGTCTTTGTAACTCACAAAAAATTGCAGATAACGCCATAAGGCCGCTTCTTGAATTTAACGGAAGCCTTCCTGACGATGCCCTTGATTACATTGGCGACAGACTTCTTTGTGGTACGGAGCAAAAAAGGGAGCGTAACCTTGACAATGCAATAATGAACCTTTTGCGCGGAACACTTCTTATTTTTGTTGAGGGGCAAAGTGAGTGCATCGTCTTTGGTGTGCAGGCTATTCCCGAGCGGTCTATCAGCGAGCCTGATACAGACGTGCAGGAATTTGGTTCTCGTGAGGGCTTTACAGAGAACATAAAAACCAACCTGACGCTTGTTCGCAAAAAGCTTTGCTCAACTAATTTTACTGTTGAAATGCAGGAGCACGGTAAGGAAAGTAAAACACGTGTTCTTATCTGCTATATGAAGGGTAGGGTGAGCGAGGAGACCCTGTCCGAGGTGAGAGCGCGATTGAACGAAGCGGAGTTTGATACCGTTCTTGGTGCGGGTTATTTCAGAAAGGTGCTTGACACAAAACGCAAATCACTTTTTACAATGGTTGGGCAGACAGAACGCCCTGATACCTTTGCAGCCAAGCTTTGCGAGGGTAAGGTGGGGATAATTGTTGACGGAACGCCTTTTGCGCTTGTTGTTCCACGCCTTTTTATTGAGAATTTTCAAACTCTTGACGACTATATTAACCGCCCGTACTATGCCACGTTTATGCGTTTTGTTAGATTTCTTGCATTCATAATCAGCGTGTTTTTACCGGGTGTGTTTGTTTCAATAGGTCTGTTTCATCAGGAGATTTTACCCGATGATATGCTTTATAACATTGTTCTTATGGAAAGTAATACGCTTTTTACTTTAACGTCAGAGGCTTTGATAATTCACTTTATATACGAAACCGTGCGTGAGGCAGGGCTAAGAATGCCAAAGTCAATAGGACATGCTGTCAGCATTGTCGGTGCACTTGTTATTGGAGATGCGGCTGTAACGGCAGGTCTTATCGGTGCGCCGATGCTCATTATTGTTGCAATGACGGCAATTTGTTCCCTTGTTTCATCAGATTTGTATCAGCCGATTTCAATTCTTCGTATTGTATTTATTCTCGTTGGTGGCTTTTCGGGCTTTTATGGTATATTAACAGGCGCTGCAGCTCTTATTGTCAATCTCGCATCAATGACAGATTACGGAGTCGCTTTTTTGTCGCCCTTCAGCCCTTGGCAGGGTGCATATATGCGCGATACTCTTGTGCGTGCATCAACAACACAAATTCAGAAAAAGCTTTTTAGCATCAATAAACTGAAGGAAAAGGGAGCAGGTGAGTAATTTGTCTTGTGAAAAGGTGTCTGCACCTGAGTTTTTCTCGTTGCTGTTTTTATCTGTGCTCAGCACAGTATTTATGTATATTTCGTCACCGCAAATTCCACTTGCTCAAACGGATGCGGTATTAAGACCTTTTGTTTTTATTGCGGTCAGTCTTGCGGCAGGTGTTCCTTCGTTTCTTATCTGCAACCTTATGCGAAAAAATGAGGAAAAGGGGCTTGTGCTTAAGGAAACAACAACTTATCGTGTTGCTTATTCTGTTTTCGGAATTGTATATTTTATTGCTGCTCTGAAAACAATTCTTCGCTTTGATTTGTTCGCAAGCTCCGAGCTTTTCCCGGGAAATGATATGTCAATTTTTTTGATAGCTATTGTTATTGCGTGTGGTGCTTTGTCAACTGTCGGCTTGAGTGCCCTTTGTCGGGGTAGTGTGATTTTCTGTTTTATAGTTATCGGTGCAACGGCTTTTGTAATGCTTTCCCTTGCAGATGAATTAAAGCTCCTTAATTTCACACCCGTTTTTCAAAATGGAATTGGTACCTTTGCAAAGGATAGCCTTCTGTTCGCTGTTAAGGCTACGGAAATCGGTGCGGTCACCTTGTTTTTGCCGCAAATAAAGGGTGAATTCAAGAAGCATTATATCGCCTTCG
>JAGBTL010000133.1 GCA_017631355.1 Clostridia bacterium | reverse complement strand
CCGCCGTTTTTAATGCGGAGCTTTTTCACAATTCTTAAGGGGAGTGCAAGGGCCTGTGTTACAACTGTATAGTAGGAGTAAGACAGGGGACGGTTCTGTGTCTTATCTCAATAATCAAAATTAAAAAAATTACAACCTACACCCACGCAATTCTAATCAAACTTAAAGCCATTCCCGTGAATAACGGGAATGGCTTTTGTCATTGTTGTTTTGCTTGAAATTTTATTTGAACTCAATATAATAATCGTTGTTATTGAGTGGACCACCTGTCATAAGCTCGGGTGCAGCGTCCTTAAGGTGAGTGAGAGTTCTGATAAGTCCGCCGTTTTTAATGCGGAGCTTTTTCACAATTCTTAAGGGGAGTGCAAGGGCCTGTGTTACAACTGTATAGTAGGCAGAGCCCTCCTTGTGGGTGGTAAGTGAGCCGTCAAGTATGGAGTGGAAGGTTTCAAATATAATGTTCTTAACCTTATAGTCGCCAATTTCCTTTGCGGCCTTTTTATCAATCGCCTTGCCGAAGGAGAAGAAGTTCATCAGCCTTGCAGCCTTTTTGACAGTAAGCTTGTCAAGCCACTTAAGGACAGGTCTTGCAAGCTTCCATACCTTGAAGGATTTTTCGTGGCTCATACCAAGACTTTCCATAAGTGCGGCAAATTTGATTTTTTCGTTACTTGCAGCAGCGTCAATAACCTCTGTGAACAGTCTTGTTGCATGGTCCTTAAGGTAATCGTTGGTGTAAACCTGACCATTGTATGTAAAGCTTTCAAGGTGCTCGGTTTTAATGTCAATACCCTTGCTGTCAACTGTGCAATATGCAATTGGGGCAGGGTAACCGCTTATAGATGCAACGTTAACCTCGTAAAAGTCGTTGCCATTTTCTGAGGTGAGCCTTCTTATGTGCTGCATGTGTGAGTGACCTGTAAACATAAGAGGGAAGCCGATATCAACAAATTTGTTGCAAAGCTTCTCGCGGTATTCAACAGAGCTTTTGCCGTTAATTACACGGTCAAACTCCGTAAGGTGCAGGTGATGGTGCTGCATACCAAACACAACGTCACCACGCTTCTTCGCTTCGTTTACCTGCTCGGTAATCCATTTGAAATGCTCGTCGGAATATCCTGAGCCGCCTTCACCATTTTGGTCGTCATCAAGGCAGAATACTGTAACACCCTCGGCAGGTCTTACAACAAATGAAACCTTGTCCTGATGTGTGTGGAAATCGCTAAGAGCCTCGTCGGGACCAAAATCCTTGTAAAACTCGTGGAGCTTTTCAGGTGGGATTGTTTCCACGTCGTGGAGTATTTCATCGCCAACGTATCTTCTCGGGTTACCGTCACAGCACCAGTCGTGAGTTGCGGTGATAACGTAAACGGGCATTGTCTTTTTGAATTCGTATAACAATTCGCGCATTTCCTCATGGGAGCAAAGCTCACCATCGTTTGACAGGTCACCTGCAATCATAAGGAACTGTGCGCCTGAGCTTTTTATATGCTCAAATGCAGCAAGCACACATCCCCTTGAGGGGGCAAGCATTTTCTGATCCGATCCTGCACGTCTTTCATAAGCCTTGCCCTCACAGCCAAGCTTTTCTGAAAAGTAGTGAGGGTCGGCAATAACTGCAAATTTTACACTCATTTAAATCACCAAATAATATTGATTTTTGAACCGCTTCTTGTGTACGTCATGGGGTCAAGCGGGTCTGTCATTGCTTGCTTTTTGAGTGCGGCTACAAAGGCATTTGCCATTTGGTTATCCTCAAAGTTAAGGGTCATATCCATTTCAATGAAATAGGGAACACCAATGTGAGCAACCTTGAAGCCTGTGAGCCACCAATGCTTTTCGGGACCTCTTGAGAAAACGTATTCGCCCATATTGTAGAAGTCAAACTGCATTTCAATAAGCTCGGTGTCGTCGGCGCAATCATACTGCATAACCTTTGAGGGGTCGCGGCTGTAAAGACCAATTTCAGCACCTGCTGTAATACCATACTGACCCTTCCAGATCTGCACCATCCATTCCTTGCCTGCGTATTCAAATTCAATACGCTTTGTTGAATAGTACATACCGGTAAGTGGAGCAGCCATATCGTAAACGAAGTTAAAGCCGAATTTTCTCTGCAAGGGATTCATCTGTGAGTAATAAATGCCCTGTGCTTCGTCATATTCAAAGCCCGCAGCAAGAAGGATTTTTCTTGCAGTGGCTTCATCGTCTGTAGCAAAAAGAAGGTCCTGTACCTCTTTTACAGGCATATCCTTGATGTCCTCAACGCTTGTGTTCTCATCAATTATGGGTGCCTGTGTTGTGCCCGCTGTTGAGCCTTCTGTAGGTTCGGTTGTTGCTGTTGTACTTGAACCTGCTGTTGTTGAGGGCTTTGTTGTGCTTTGGGCAGAGGTGCCCTTCTGTGTTGTAACAACCACGCTCTGTGTTGCTTGTGTATTGTTGTTGGGAACAACGTTTTCTGCACCGCCCACAATCTCGGTAACAATTTCACTTGTGACAGGGTCACGCTTGATTGCAGACCTTGCGTAGTCAATAACACTACAGCCGGAGAAGCACAATATCATTGCAAGTAAAAGTGCAATTGAAGACAATGCTTTTGAATACTTTTTCATTATTTATCCTCCTGTCAGGGTATAAATATTCATATTAACTACATTACTATATCATACATTTAGTGAAAAGTCATTAACTTTTTGTAACTTTATGGATTTTATCCTCATTGACAAAGTGATAGTGTAGGATATATAATTTAATTAACTATATTAAATAAGTTCATTTGATTGCGAGGCATTTTTATGTATTCAAAATTAAAGACAGTTGTTTGTGATGCAAACAAGGAGCTCCACGCTCACGGTCTTGCTCCCTTTACTTGGGGCAACGTTTCAGAGGTTGACAGGGCTGCAGGTGTTTTTGCAATAAAGCCTTCAGGCGTTCCCTATAGTGAGCTTACCCCTGAAAAGATTGTTGTTGTTTCACTTGCGGACGGCTCAGTTGTTGAGGGCGATTATAATCCATCATCCGATACACCCACTCATTACGTTTTGTATAAGGAGTTCAGCAACCTTAACGCGATTGTTCACACACATTCTGTAAATGCCTCTGCTTTCGCACAGGCAGGCTGCAGCATTCCCGCATACGGAACAACTCATGCCGACTTTTCTTACACCGCCGTTCCCTGTACACGCGCACTTACCGATGCCGAGGTTAACGGTGAATATGAATACAATACAGGCATTGTTATTGCCGAGCATTTCAAGGAAAATATTCTTGACGTAAATTCTACTCCCGCTGTGCTTGTGCGCTCGCACGCGCCATTTGCCTTTGGCAAAAATGCAAGCGATGCAGTTCACAATGCGGCAGTTCTTGAAATCGTTGCTGAAATGGCAATGAAAACAGAGCTTATTGGTAAGGACGTTCCCGAAATTGATGATTTCCTTTCAGATAAGCATTATTTCAGAAAGCATGGAGCAAATGCCTATTATGGGCAGAAGTAATCTGATATGACACCATTTACACACCTTCATCTGCATACTGAATATAGCCTTCTCGACGGTGCATGCCGTATTGAGGAGGTTGTTGAGCGTGCCAAAAATCTTGGTCAGTCATCACTTGCCATAACTGACCACGGCGTTCTTTACGGTGCAGTTGCTTTTTATAAGGCGTGTAAGAGTGCGGGCGTAAAGCCCATTATCGGTTGCGAGGTTTACGTTGCACCTCGTAGCAGATTTGATAAGGTGCATGGCCTTGATAGTGACCGCTATCACCTTATTTTGCTTTGCAAAAATGATACAGGCTATAAAAATCTGCTCAGACTTGTGTCATCTGCGTGGGTTGACGGCTTTTATACCAAGCCCCGTGTTGATCGCGATATTCTTGAAAAGCACAGTGAGGGCCTTGTTGCCTTGTCAGGCTGTCTTTTCGGTGAGGTTGCGCAGCGCATTACACAGCGCAATATGGCAGAAGCAGAAAGCGTAGCCCAATGGTACAAATCTGTTTTTGGCGACGACTATTACCTTGAGGTTCAGAACCACGATATGGTTGAGGAAAAAGAGGTTCTTGAGGGTGTTTTGTCAATAAGCCGTAAGCATAGCATTCCAATTGTTGCTACAAACGACGTTCATTATTGCTCAAGGGAAGATGCCGACATTCAGCGCGTTCTTATCGCCGTGCAGACCAATAAGGTTGTAGGCTCTGAAAATGCCCTTGAATTTGCCAACGACGAATTCTATCTCAAAAGCGGTGACGAGATGGCACAGGCCTTTGCCGACTATCCCGAGGCTGTATCCAATACACAGCTTATTGCTGATAAGTGCAGCTTTGATTTTGAGTTTGGTGTTACAAAGCTTCCTCTTTTTGATGCACCGCATCCCGACCATAGGCTTTTCCTCAGAGATGAGTGTATGGCGGGTCTTGAGCGTACATTCGGCACTATTCCTAGAAATTATCTTGAACGCCTTGAGTATGAGCTTTCTGTTATAAATGAAATGGGCTTCAATGACTATTTCCTTATTGTTGCTGATTTTATAAAGTTTGCCAAATCAAAGGGTATTCCTGTCGGTCCCGGCAGAGGCTCTGCCGCAGGCAGCCTTGCCGCCTTTGCTCTCGGCATAACAGGTATTGACCCCATACAGAACAGGCTCCTTTTTGAGCGCTTCCTTAACCCCGAAAGAGTTAGTATGCCCGATATTGATATTGATTTTTGCTACGAGCGTCGCGGTGAGGTTATTGATTACGTTACCGAAAAGTACGGCTCGGACAGGGTGGCGCAGATTGTTACCTTTGGTACAATGCAGGCAAAGCAGGCTGTTCGTGACGTTGCAAGAGCCCTGGGCTTGCCCTATAGCACAGGTGACATTGTTGCAAAGCAGATTACACGTGATTATAAGGATATTAAGGACGCACTTGCTAAAAACAACGAGCTTAAGGTACTCTACGAATCCGATGAAAATATAAGAAGGCTTATTGATACCGCTGCAAGGGTGGAGGGTATGCCGCGCCACGCCTCAACTCATGCCGCAGGTGTTGTCATTACAAGGGACGAGGTTTCCTCGTACGTTCCGCTTGCACGTAATGGCGACCAAACGGTAACTCAGTTCACAATGACGGAAATTGAGCAGCTCGGTCTTTTGAAAATGGACTTCCTCGGCCTTCGTACACTTACTGTGATAAATGATGCGGTTAACATTGTCAGACAGACAGAGCCGCAGTTTGATATTTCAAAAATCCCCCTTGATTGTCCCGACGTTTTCCGTGAGATGTCAAAGGGTAATACAATAGGCGTTTTCCAATGCGAATCAGCTGGTATGACAAATCTTATCGTTAATATGAAGCCTCGTAATTTTGCTGATATCGCGGCAGCCATAGCCTTGTACAGACCGGGTCCGATGTATTTCATTGACACCTACCTTGAAAACCGTAAGGATTCCGATAAAATTTCATACAGAACACCGCTGCTTAAGGATATTCTTGATGAAACAAACGGCTGTATGGTTTATCAGGAGCAGGTAATGCAGGTTTTCCGTACACTTGCAGGCTATTCTTATGGCAGAGCGGACGTTGTGCGCCGTGCCATGAGCAAGAAAAAACGTGACGTTATGGAAAGTGAACGCGAAATTTTTGTTAACGGTCTTAAGGATGAAAACGGTAACGTCGTTATTAAGGGTGCCGTTAATAATGGAATTGATGCCAAAACTGCCGATGCTGTGTTCTCTGATATGATATCATTTGCTTCGTACGGCTTCAACAAGAGCCATACGGCAGCCTACGGTCTTATTGCATATCAGACGGCATATCTTAAGGTGATGTACCCGAGAGCGTTTATGGCGGCACTTCTTACAAGTGTTATCGGTGACGTAACCAAGACTGTTATTTATATAAATGAATGCAACAGGCTCGGCATAAGGGTACTTCCTCCGCACGTGAATTATAGTGGCAAGCGTTTTTCAGTAAATGGCGACAGTATTGTTTTTCCCTTGCTTGGTATCAAAAATATCGGCAGAGCACTTATTGATAAAATCAGGCGCAGTCATCAGGAGGATGGTGACTTCAAGTCCTATTGGGATTTCTGCAAGCGCATCAGCGGTACCGAGCTTAACCGCAGGGCACTTGAATGTCTTATTAAAGGCGGTGCGCTTGATGGTCTTGACCTTAACCGAAATGAAATGCTGCATAATCTTGATCTTGCAATTGAATGTGCAGCCAAGGAAAGTCAGCTTTATGCAGGCGGTCAGCTAAATATGTTTGCATCATTTGGGGATGAAAGCTTTTCCTCTGACCCCGTTTTTGGTAAATTTGATGAAATGAGCAAAACAGACCTTCTTAACAATGAGAAGGAGGTTGCAGGACTTTATTTCACAGGTCATCCACTTGACGAGTATCGCGCTGCTTCCGAGGCGCTTCGGTGTCCCAAAACCTCAACTCTATATGAGCTGCTTGAAACAGGTGCCGAAAGCAAGATAGATAACAAAAAGGTCAAGTTCCTTGGTGTAATAAATTCTGTAAAGAAGAAGGTCACCAAGCGTGACGATATAATGGCGTTTTGCGGAATAGAGGATTTGTTCGGTGAGCTTGAAATGATAGTTTTCCCAAAGGTGCTTACTCAGTATAACGAGTTTTTGATTCCTAACAGGGTTGTTCTTGTTGAGGGAAGGCTATCTGTAAAGGATGACGAAATCAAGCTTCTTGCAGAGAGCGTTTCGGATGCTCCTGATAAGGTTGATGCAGCGGCAATTAATTCATCCGAGAGCTCAGGTGCTCCGGCAGCCGATGCCAAAGCATCCAAAGGAAAGCCCGGCATATTCTTAAGAGTGAGTCAGGGTCGTGAAAAGCTTGTTGATAACGTTAAAAACCTGCTGTCTATCTTTGAGGGCAATTTGCCTGTTTATTTGTACTTTGAAAGCACAAAGCAATATGAGTTCCTTGGCAGGGAATACACAACAAGCGTGAATGAACCTCTCGTTAAAGAGTTGAAGTATATATTAGGTGATGAAAATGTTGTTGTAAGACAATAAAAGTCAATATTTTACTTTTTTCTCTTGTAAGATTAGTTTTTGTGTGATATAATCCCATAGTTATTTAATATATTTTGGTATGGAGGTACTGAAAGTGAAAACAATTGGTGTACTTACAAGCGGTGGCGACGCCCCCGGTATGAATGCGGCTATTCGTGCCGTTGTGCGTAGTGCTTGCGAAAGCGGAATGCGTGTTATGGGTATCCGCCGTGGTTATAAAGGTCTTGTTGAAGGTGATATGTACGAAATGAACCTTCGCACAGTATCTGACATTATTCATCGTGGCGGTACAATGCTTTATTCAGCTCGTTGTCCCGAGTTTGCTGACCCTGAGGTTCAGGATAAGGCAGTTGAGGTTTGTAAGGAGTTCGGCCTTGACGGTATCGTAACTATCGGTGGTGACGGCACGTTCAAGGGCGCTCGCGCTCTTACACTCAAGGGTATTCCCTGTATCGGTATTCCCGGAACTATTGATAATGATATTGCTTCCTGTGACCATACAATCGGCTATGACACAGCGCTTAACACAGTAATGGATATGGTTGACAGAATCCGCGATACAACAGAGTCACATGACCGTTGCTCAATCGTTGAGGTTATGGGCAGAAATGCAGGCTACCTTGCACTTAATGCAGGTATTGCTGTTGGTGCTACATGCATCCTCATTCCTGAGGTTGATTATGATATTGATTCATACATCATCGAGCGTATGAAGCGCACACAGAAAACAGGCAAGGAGCACTTTGTTATCGTTGTTGCTGAAGGCGTTAAGGGTATTGACTCTGCATCTCTTGCAAAGTATATTGAGCAGAAAACAGGCGTTGAAAGCCGTGCAACAGTTCTCGGACACGTTCAGCGTGGTGGTTCACCATCAGTTCGTGACAGGGTTCTTGCAAGCCAGATGGGCTTCTATGCAGTTCAGCTCCTTAAGCAGGACATCGGTAACCGCGTTGTTGCTACAAAGCAGGATCAGATCGTTGACTACGATATCATTGAGGCACTCAATATGAAGAAGTCAATTGACCTTGAGCTTTACAGAATTGCAAACGAAATCTCTATCTGATTATTTCAAAATTTTATCGGGCAGGTTTTTCCTGTCCGATTTTTTATTACTTAATTTTACATTTGTAAACGAGCCTTCACTACACAAATTAAATTGTGTGATGTGGAGGTGTTTTTTTGAAAAAAAGTAAGGCTTTATACGGATTGTGCTCCATAATTTTGTCTGCAGTTCTTATGCTTACGGTGTTTACCTCGCAAACCTTCAGCGATACCTCCCTTGCAGACGTTAAGGTTGAGGGCGTTAGTGGTCAGATTGAGGTTATTCGCGATAGAATCCTAAACCATTTTACTGAAGCACCGAGTGTAACCGAGGGCAAGGTGACCTTGCTTGAGAGAGTACGGCTCGGTGGATATCCCGTAGGGCTTAAGCTCTATGCAGATGGTGTTGTTATTGTCGGTACGGAGCCTGTTGATACGGAAAACGGATATATAAATACGGCAGAAAAAGCAGGTCTGAGGGTTGGTGACGTCATAAAAAGAATTAACGGTGAATACGTGACAACCAATAGTCGTGTTTCTCGGATTATTGAGGAAAGCTTTGGTGACGTCGTTCAGCTTCAGGTGCTTCGTGACGGCGAGCTTATTGACGTTTCGTTTAATAGCGAGTTTTCAATAAGCGAAGGAAAGTTCAAGGCAGGTATATGGGTAAGGGACAGCTCTGCAGGTATCGGTACAGTTACTTTTTGTGCAAAAGACGGTTATTTTGCATCCCTCGGCCACGCCGTTTGCGATATTGATACAAAGGACGTTGTGCCAATTGCCCAAGGTGAGTGCACCGACGTAAGCATTACAGGCTATAGCAAAGGGGTAGCAGGTAGGGCAGGCGAGCTGTGTGGAGTTCTTGAAAGTGAAAAAACAGGCGAAATATATAGCAACGGCGATTCAGGCGTTTATGGAAAATTTGATAATCTTCCCGAAACACAGGAGCTGCCTGTTGCACCAAGTGAGATAGTCAAAACAGGTGATGCCTATATTTACACAACCCTTGAAAATGGTGTTATGGAGAGGTATTCCGTAAAGATAATCAGTATCAATCCTAATGCAACCGATAACAAAAATATTGTGCTTTAAAT
>JAGBTL010000132.1 GCA_017631355.1 Clostridia bacterium | reverse complement strand
GGAAGCCTACAAAGCCATAAATACATAATGTCAAAAAGCAACAAAAGCCAACAAAAGCCAAAAAAGCCAAAAAAGCCACAAAACCCAAAATCAACACGAAAACCCCTAACCCCACTTTCGCAAAACTTTAATTTTGCGAAACTAAATATATTAAAACAGATGGGCAGCAATTACGGCTTGGCTTTGGATTTTCGGTGAGATACCTTCTCTCCCTTGGTTTGCGGTTGTAAAAATCCTCAGACTGCCAATACTGAACGCACAAAAGTGATATTGCTCTGCAGCGATATACGCTTACGAGTGTGATGTATAAAGGGATGTTAGACTTCGCAACGCTTTTATTTTATCGCGAACTCGTTGAACGCATAAATGCGTTCACTACGATAGATTGATTGTTTGCGATAGCTTATAATGTTCACAAGCAAAGCTTCCCCAATAATTTTGCATTCTGCATTCTTCATTTAGCAAAATACACCTCATCAGCTTAAAATGATGCGAAGCATTATGATAACGGCGTAGCCCCGAAACTCCTCATTTCTCATTCCTAATTCCAAATTATTCCGAAAGGTTGGTGTATTATGAAAAAAGAAGATTTCCCTTTTATTTTCCCCTCATACGTGGTTGAGTTTCTGAACTACTATTCAGTTGTAAAAAATCGTTCTGATTTAACTGTACGTGAATACGCCAACGATTTACTCACTTTTTTGCGCTTTCTTAAAATTATTCGCGGTCTTGCTTCAAAGGAAACACCATACGAGGATATTACAGTAAGCAACATCAGCCTTGATGTAATTGCAGGCGTTTCACTTAACGATGCATATATGTTTATGGTTTACTGCAAGGATAGCCGTGGCAATAACGAAAGAACACGTGCCCGAAAATCCACAACCTTACGCAATTTTTACAAATACCTTACTGTGCAGAAGCGCCTTATTGATGACAACCCCCTTCAGGAGCTTGATTCACCTAAAATAAAAAAGACTCTGCCCAAGTACCTTACACTTGACGAGAGCCTTACCCTATTAAATTCAGTTGACGGAAAATTCAAGGAGCGCGACTACTGTATTATCACACTTTTCCTTAACTGTGGTTTGCGTCTTTCTGAGCTTTGCTCACTTAATCTGACGGATATACGTTCAAACAACACACTCACCGTTACGGGTAAAGGTAACAAGGAGCGCACAATTTACCTTAACGATGCTTGCATTGATGCAATAAACGCCTACCTACCCTACCGCCCCGTTGATGGCGTTAAGGACAAAAAAGCCTTATTTATAAGCCGTCAAAAAAGCCGCATCAACCCAAGAAGTGTCCAGATAATCATTGATAACACGTTAAAAAAGGCGGGTCTTGGTGACAGAAAGCTATCCACACATAAGCTCAGACACACAGCCGCAACCCTTATGTATCAGCACGGTAACGTTGACGTGCTTGCAATCAAGGAGATTCTTGGGCACGAAAGCCTGAGCACCACACAGATTTACACCCACATTGTGGACGAGCAGCTCAAAAAGGCATCACAGGCCAACCCCTTAAGTCAGGTAAAGGCACCCAAAAGACCCGATATTGCAGTTAACACTCCCGATTCAACTGAGGAAGCTGAATAATTTACCCACAAGCATAAAGGTAATTGCATTCAACATAGAGCCTAAGGCAATCGGCAGAGTCATAACAAGGAAATTCAACGTATATTCCTTTAAAACCCCCTCTTTTCTTTCTGTTTTTGGGTAAATCAGTACAGAAAAAACATAATTTGATAATTCACTACCGTAGCAGCAGCACTTAATAAGTGAGGCTGCTGCGATTGCGTTACAGGGAATATTAACACAGCACCAATAAACCAATCCCTCCAAGGCAAGCTGGTGATAAAACTCCGCTCCGCAAACACCCGAAAGCACACCCAGCACAATAGGCGTCAGGTGCAAAAACATAGTGCCTACACCACACATACCAAAAACGTAATCATATACCAAAAGAACAAGCAATGGAGTAAACGCACCGCAGAAATTCACCAGAAGGCTGCTGCCCTGCTTTGCGGTAAGGTGGTTTTTTATAAGTGTACCAAAAGCACTGTGCCAGGACTCATTGCCCTTGGAGGATAGCATAACACCAAACACAACGCCACAAACAAACAAGCAAAGGAAAACAATGCTTTTATATTCAGTAGGCACAGGTCTGTTTTTTCTGAATTTATGGGCACCGATAACAACACTCTTTTTCAACATAATTCCAACCTCTTATAAATTTGCTCCCGTTATACCCCCTGCTATTGCACAACCAACAGCAACAGGCAGAAGTATTATAATTTCAACACCGACAGAAAGCCTCATCAAAGCAATTATCAAAAGAATTATTAAGCCACAAAAGACCGAGCCACCAACCAAGCCGTTAACAATTCCCCTGCCCTTGACCATACGATGTGAGCTGAAGCCACACAAAAAAGCGCCCATGCCAACACAAACATAGCAAAGCACCTTGCAGAAGGGCGAAAACGAGCCATTATTCAACAGGAGCAAGCTGACACCACCCAGAAGCATAAAAGCTGTCAGAAGTCCTTTTAAGGCAGATAAAAGGTAGCTTATTGGCGGAGTGAAGTTCCGCTTGCTCTTTTTCACTTTATTTCTTTTGGTTTTAACAATTTCAGGCATAAAAAGACCCCCGCATATCTTATGGTTAAGAATATGCGAGGGAAATTTATTTTAGAATTATTTTTCTTCGGGAATGTCGTTAACAGACTCTTCAGGAACGTCGTCGTTCTTAACCTCAACAGTCTTCTTTGACTTTCTGCCGTTAACCTTCTCGTTGATTGCGTCCTTTTCAGACTTTGCCTTCTTTGCATCCTCGGCAGCCTTTCTTTCAGCAGCCATACGGTCATTTGCTGTGTTGTTTGTCTGAATAGCACCACGAAGGAACTTAATTTTTGTTCTGTCTGCGCCTGTTTCAATAACAACGCTGTCCTCTTTAACAGTAACAACTCTGCCCATAATACCACCGATTGTTGTGATTTCATCACCAATCTGGATAGAATCACGCATTTCCTGCTCTTCCTTCTGTCTCTTCTTCTGGGGGCGGATTGTAAGGAAATACATTGCAACGAAAAGAATACCCATAATGATGATGGGGCTGAATGGGCTGCCTGTACCTTCAGCACCTGTTGTTGCTGCACCTGAACCGCCGAAAAGGTTTAATGCATTGATAAAATTAAACATAGTAAAAATCCTCCAAAATTTGAATACCAATGTATTATAACTAATTTATAGTGATAATACAAGTGGTTTTATAAATAAAGTTAAATCCTTGTGTCGAGCAAATCAACATATTTGTTTTTAAACTCGGTAAAGGTGCCATTATCAAGCTCGTCGCGGATCCGCTTCATAAGGTTGTTGTAGAAATAGAGGTTGTGAATAACAGCAAGTCGCATAGCAAGCATTTCCTTTGCCTTGAACAAATGATGAAGATACGCTCTTGAAAACCTCTGACAGGTCGGGCAATTACACTGCACGTCAATGGCCGTATCGTCAGTTGCGTATTTAGCGTTATTCATATTGATAATGCCGTTCCATGTAAAAAGATGTCCGTGACGGGCATTTCTTGAAGGCATTACACAATCAAATAAATCCACACCACGGCTGACACCCTCAATAATGTTACCGGGTGTGCCAACACCCATAAGGTAACGGATTTTGTCCTTGGGCATAAAGGGCTCAACAGCACTTATAATACGGTACATATCCTCCTTGGGCTCACCAACAGCAAGACCACCGATAGCATAGCCGTCAAGGTCAAGGTCGGCAATAACCTTCATATGCTCAACTCTTAGGTCATCATAGGTTGCGCCCTGATTTATACCGAAAAGAAGCTGATTTTTATTGATTGTATCAGGGAGTGAATTAAGACGTGCCATTTCGTTCTTGCAGCGAACAAGCCAACGTGTGGTACGGGCAACGGAATCCTTGGCGTAATTATATTCTGCAGGGTTTTTCATACACTCATCAAATGCCATGGCAATGGTTGAGCCAAGGTTTGACTGAATCTGCATACTCTCCTCAGGACCCATAAAAATCTTTTTACCGTCCACGTGGGAGTTGAATGTAACGCCCTCTTCCTTGATTTTTCGCAGACCTGCAAGCGAGAACACCTGAAATCCGCCACTATCAGTAAGAATAGGACCGCTCCAGCCTGTGAACTTATGAAGACCGCCAAGCTCCTTAATGAGCTTATCACCGGGTCTTACGTGCAGATGGTAGGTGTTACAAAGCTGAACCTGACAATCAATATCCTTAAGGTCATAGGCAGAAAGTCCGCCCTTGATTGCGCCACAGGTTGCAACGTTCTGAAATGCAGGTGTCTGAACCGTGCCGTGAACCGTTGTGAACTCACCACGACGTGCGGCTCCTTCAGTTTTCAATAATTTGTACATAATATACCTCTTTATTAAATAATCAGCATACAGTCACCGAATGAGAAAAACCTGTATTTTTCGTCAACGGCAACCTTGTAAGCGCTTAAGGTTTTGTCATATCCGTAAAGGGCGCTGACTAACATTATAAGGGTGCTCTCAGGCAGGTGGAAATTTGTGAGAAGACCGTCAATGCACTTGAATTCATAGCCGGGATAAATAAAAATATCGGTAAATCTGTCATCCTCGCGGATTTCACCACAGAAGGAGGCCGCGCTTTCAAGTGTACGGCAGCTTGTGGTACCAACGGCAATTACCCTACCGCCTTCAGCCCTTGTGCGGTTAATAAGGTCTGCAGTTTCTTTGGGCAAATGATAATGCTCCGAGTGCATTTTGTGGTCCTCAATTTTATCCGCCTTAACAGGACGGAACGTGCCAAGTCCAACGTGAAGTGTAACGTAGCCGATATTAACACCCATATCCTTTAATTTTCGGAGGGTTTCATCAGTAAAATGAAGTCCTGCGGTGGGTGCTGCAGCAGAGCCGAGCTCCTTGGAATAAACAGTCTGATAACGCTCCTTATCATCAAGCTCCTCGGTTATATAGTGAGGCAAGGGCATCTGACCGATTTTATCAAGGATACTGAAAATATTGTCGCTTTTATCATAGAAAAAACGGATAATTCTGTTGCCGTTGTCAAGCACTTCCTCAACACGGCACTCAAGAATGCCGTCACCAAAGGTGAATTCTGCGCCCTCCTTGGCACGCTTGCCGGGTCCTGCAAGGGTTTCCCAAAGGTCGGTTTCAATCTGATTAAGCAGCAAAAACTCAACGTTTGCGCCTGTTTCCTTTTTTACACCATAAATACGTGCAGGAAGAACGCGTGTGTTGTTGAGTATAAGGCAATCCCCTGCCTTAAAATAATCGCAAATATCGTAAAAATGCTTGTGCTCTATGGTATTATCCGCCTTTGACAGAACCATCATTCGCGAGTGATCACGTGGCTCAATGGGATGCTGTGCAATAAGCTCCTCGGGCAAATCATAGAAAAAATCTGATTTGTTCATAGCAAAACCTTTCAGTAAAAATGAGGAATTAGGAATTAGGAGTTAGGAATTTCGGAACTGCGTTGCAATTAAAATGTTCGGAAGCGGAGCTTCCCCGAAATTGTGCATTTTGCATTTTGCATTCTGCATTTAGCAAAATATTCCTCAAATACAACTAATTTCTGCATAATTATTTGTATAAATATTGACTTAACTTCTGTATATATGGTATTATACATAAGTTAAAAAGCGGATTATATTATAATTCATTTGTCACGCATTTACAAGAGTAATTTTTGATATGGAGGTAATTACGATGAAAAAGTATAAGGTTGGTCTTATCGGCGCAACAGGTATGGTTGGTCAGCGCTTTGCTCTTTTACTTAACGAGCACCCCTGGTTTGACGTAACAGTTCTTGCAGCATCATCACGCTCTGCAGGTATGTCTTATAAGGAAGCTCTTGGTGACCGTTGGTGCATGGAGGAGCCTGCTCCCGCAAAGTACCTTGATATGCCTGTTCTTGACGCTGAAAAGGACATTGAAAAAATCGCTTCTCAGGTTGATTTTGTTTTCTGTGCTGTTAACCTCAGCAAGGAAGAAACAAAGCTCCTTGAGGAAAAATATGCAAAGGCTGAGTGCCCCGTTGTTTCAAACAACTCTGCACACCGTATGACTGCTGACGTTCCTATGGTTGTTCCGGAGCTTAACCCTGAACATATCGAAATTATCCATTCACATAGAAAG
>JAGBTL010000131.1 GCA_017631355.1 Clostridia bacterium | reverse complement strand
CCGATTTTACTTTCTGGAGCTAAAAAAATGACCCTAAAAAGTTTGTTTAATATTACGGAGGTTTCAAAATTAAAAATCTGGTCAGAAAAAAAGCGAAAGGTGGTGAAAAAGCAGGTAAGTGAAAATTAAAAGTAGTGATTAATGAATAACGAATAATTTAAGGAGTTGATATTATGGAAAACAAGAAAAATTTATTAGGGGAAATGCGTGAAGAAGCAAGAAGGAGACTTGAAGTTTTGAATGTTCCTTCAAAAGCAATAGAAATTTTTGAAAAAGGTAATATTCCTGTCACGGTCTTTTCTTCAGAAATTGAAAGTGAATTATCGTCACTTCACAAAAAAGTGCTTGATAGGTTTAATAAAGACATTACAGGTGAGAAGTTGCCGTTTTATATAACCGAGTCTTGGCATGGATGCGATATTATTTCGGTGCTGTATATTGGTGAATATATGGATGAGTGGGAGTTTGAAAGAGAAGAAGCCGAAGAGGGTTATCATTTAATATATGCATACAACGTAGATAATCCAGATGAAAGTGAAGTTGGAAGTGGTGTTTTTTCAATCGAAGATGGTGTTTTGTGGAGAGTTTCATAATACTAGAAAGGAAGGTGTTAATATGAAGGATTTTGAAATCTTTGAAGATGTCATCTTTGATTTGTTCCCTAACGATAGTGCAGAAGAAATTGAAGATTATTTTTTTGATGTTGATTAAGAAGGCGGTTGATGTTATGTCTTATACATATGTGGCTAGTGATGTTCACGGGAACGGGGATGCTTATTATGATTTGAAGGCTATTCTTAACAGCGACGACCGGCTATATATAATAGGCGATGTTTTAGACCGCGACGATGACGGAATAGAGATTTTGCAGGATATAATGAGTGATTCTCGCATTACTCTCATTATGGGAAACCATGAAAGCCTTTTAAACATGGGTGCGTTTCGGGAGCTTCATGCAGCCGGCTCTCCCGATGAGGTTGAGGAGATTATTTCTGCTAATCTTGCTATCGAGCAAATTGGTCAGGAGCAGACTTTGCGAGATTTTGCAGAACTCAGTAAAGGGGAGCAGGGAGAGATTATCGAGTTTCTGAACAATCTGCCATTGTATGAAGAGCTTACGGTTAACGGTAAAAACTACATATTAGTTCATGGCGGATTACCGGACTTTTCAGGCTTGCCTGTGGATTATTATGAGGAATCTGAATTGCTTTTTGGACCGCATAATTTCGACGAGCAGCATTATGAGGATACAACTGTTATCGTAGGGCACCTGCCAACGCGGTTTATTCACGGTGCAGAGCCGGATTGCATATTCCGTTGTGGTGATTCTATTGCCATTGACTGTGGATGCGGAATGCAGGGTGGGCGTTTAGGTGTCATTTGCCTCGATACAGACGAGGAGTTTTATTTTTAAATGTATATCATTAAAAAATAAAGGTTTCCACAAAAACAGGAGCAAGGAAATAAATCCTTGCTCCTTAATTCATTGTATTTATTATTCAGCCTTTGCTTCAGCTTCCTGTGCTTTTTTGCGCTCTGCCTTTTTCTTGCGAGCCTTGTAGGAGTTGAATTCCTGCACACATTCGTCGGGAAGGTCGCAGTCACCAACAGAGATAACGCGCTTGTTGTAAAGACCCTTGAAGTTTGAGCCGCCTGTTGCAAGGATTTTGTGCTTCTTTGCATATTTTGCAAATTTAACCTTGTCCTCGTCGCTCATATCGGGGGTGTAAACCTCAATACCGTCAAGGCCTGCCTTAACCAGCTCGTCAACAAGCTTTTCGTTCTTGCACTTCTGGGGGTTTGCAAGCACTGCAATACCGCCTGCCTCGTGAATTGCATCGATAATAGAGAAGATGTCCTCATATTCGGGCACGTGGTTAATGCTGTTGGGTGAATCCGGTGAGAAAAGCTCCTTGTAAAGGTCGCCGTATATTCTGTCTGCAAAGCCGTTTTCAATAAGAGCCTGCATGATATGTACCTTGAAAACGTTTGTTGAGCCTGTTGCACACTTAACAACAAATTCGGGAGTGATGGGGTACTTCTGTGCAGTTTTGAGTGTCATAAGGTGAGAGGATTTCTTTCTTATGAGTGAGCTGCGACGGCAAAGACCCTCAAGCCTGTCGGGGAAGTCGGGCTTGTAGCAGAGCATGTGAATCTCCTGGCCGGTTGTTTTATCTGTGCCTGAAAGCTCAACACCGGGGATAACGGTGATACCGTGTCGTTCACCGATAACCTTACCTCTGACGGTGCCTGCAAGGCAATCGTGGTCTGTAATTGCTATTGTGGTAACTCCGCGTTTTTTTGCAAGGAGCACTAAATCCTCAATACCTAAAGAGCCGTTTGATAACCTTGTGTGCAAATGTAAATCCGCTGACATTTTACCCTTCCTTCCATACTATCCGCATTCCGCGGGACATTGTCCATATCTACCTGAAAAACTGAGAAATACAGGGGCGTTTTGTGGTGGTGCATTTTTCTTAAAAGGATAATTAACGCTTTTTTCGTGAAAATAGCACACATACCCCGAATATATTCTTTATACAATTATTCTACTACTTTGTTCAAAAAAAAGCAAGTCAAAATTTGTATTTAATTACAAAAATATGTAATTAAATTTGTAGTATATGCCATACCCGACTTCGCCTGTTCAGTTGCAATTTTACGTGATTTATGATATTATTCTACTATGAATGATTTGATTTACGTAGCTCTCAGCGGCGGTGTTGATTCTGCGGCTGCGGCAATACTTTTAAAGCAGCGCGGGTACAACGTCCGCGGTGTTATTCTGCGCCTTAAGCCGGATAACCTTGCAGATGACGATATCCGTGACGCTCAAACGGTTGCCGATGCTCTCGGAATAACGCTTGAGGTCCTTGACAGGCGCGAGGAGTTCAAAAAAATTACGGACTACTTCTGCCAGGCGTATATTGACGGCCTTACACCCAACCCCTGTGTTTTGTGTAATCCCACCATCAAGTTCAGGCTGCTGCTTGACCACGCTATTGCACAGGGTGCGGCTTATCTTGCCACAGGGCACTACTCAACCATTGTCAACAGGGACGGTGCCTTCTACATTCAGAAAAATCCGTCAGGCAAGGATCAGAGCTATTTCCTTTGCGGACTAAATCAGGACATTCTTTCAAGGGTAATTTTCCCCTTGAGTGACCTTACAAAGCCTGAAATAAGGGCGCTTGTGGAGGCAGAGGGCATTCCCGTTGCCGCCAAAAAGGACAGTCAGGAGGTTTGCTTCATTCCTGACAACGACTACATCTCCTTTATTGAAAAAGCCTTTAACCCCAAGGCAGTTCCCGGCGACTTTATTTCCAAGGACGGCGAAAAATTAGGGACACACTCGGGGCTTTATAAATATACAATAGGTCAGCGCAAGGGACTTGGCGCATTCGGCAGGCCCATGTACGTGCTGTCACTTGACCCGCAGAGAAACACCGTAACTATCGGTGATAACTGCGATTTGTTCACAGACAACGTTAAAATTAAGGATATTAACTTCCTTTCGGGTGCATCACCTGCAGACAGCTTTGACTGTCTTGTGAAAATCAGGTGTGCAGCGCCCCCTGCCGAGGCAAGGCTCACTCTTACGGCAGACGGGGGAGAGATAGTCTTTAAAAATCCCCAAAGAGCCGCGGCACCAGGTCAGACAGCCGCAATTTATATTGATGACATTCTTATAGGCGGAGGAACTATATGCAATCGTTAAAGAAGCTTTATAAGGTGGGTATAGGTCCCTCAAGCTCACATACAATGGGCCCACAGTATGCCGCCGAATATATAAATGAAAATTTCAGCGATGCGGCATTTGTAAGGGTTATTCTTTACGGCTCACTTGCTCTTACAGGTGAGGGGCACGGCACAAATACTGCAATTTCAAGCACACTTAAGGCAAAAAATGAAATTGTGTTCAATACAACCGAAACAGCTTTGCCCCATCCCAACACACTTGATTTTATAATTTTTGATGCTGATAATAAGGAAATGGGCAAGGTAAGAGCCATGAGCATCGGCGGTGGTGAAATCCGCATAGAGGGTCAGCCCTCTGTTACTGCTCCTGAGGTTTATCCGCAGAAAAACTTTGAAGAAATCAAGGAATATTGCCTTATGCACCACTTGAGGCTCAGCGACTATGCCGCAAAGTATGAGGGTGAGGAGATTTTCCCCTTCCTTAAAACAATATGGGAGCGAATGAAGCTTACCGTGCGCGAGGGTCTTGCTCAGGAGGGCATTCTCCCCGGTGGACTTGAGGTTGAGCGTAAAGCAAAGTTTCTTTATGCACAGCGTCACATGGATGAAACTCCCGAAACTCGCGAAAACAGGCTTGTTTGCGCCTATGCCTTTGCAGCAAGCGAGCAGAATGCAGGCGGTGGAATGATTACAACCGCGCCCACCTGCGGAGCATCAGGTGTGTTACCTGCCGTGCTTTACTATATGCAGGAGAAAAAAGGCTTTACCGACTTTGAAATTGCCAAGGCACTTGCAGCGGCAGGCATTATCGGTAACGTTGTTAAGCAGAATGCATCTATCAGCGGTGCCGAGGCAGGCTGTCAGGCAGAGATTGGCACTGCCTGCTGTATGGCAGCGGCAGCCCTTGCCGAGCTCCACTTTATGGACCTTGATCAGATTGAGTATGCGGCAGAAAATGCAATGGAGCATTATCTGGGTCTTACCTGCGACCCTGTTTGCGGACTTGTACAAATTCCCTGTATCGAGCGTAATGCTGTTGCGGCGATGAGGGCTATCAACGCACTTTCACTTGCAAACTTCTTGACCTCTACCCGTAAGGTTAAGTTTGATACTGTTGTTCACACAATGTACCAGACGGGTAAGGATTTAATGCACAAATACCGCGAAACAAGTGAGGGTGGTCTTGCCCTTCACTATGAAGCATAAGTAATAAGGAGGTACGATAATGGCTAAAGAAAAAAAGATAAAGGAAAAAGAGGTTAACGAGCACCCAAATAAAATTGGTGCAAGGGACGTTGCCGGCTATACTACTGCCGAAGCAGCGAATATGTTTAACCTTACGTACATCACAAGCTATCTCAAAATTTTTATGACCGACGTTTTAAAAATCAAGCCTAAGCTTGTCGGTTATATGTTCATTGTTACCCGCTTGTGGGACGTTATTAACGACCCGCTTTGGGGAATCGTTGTTGCCAAGCGCAAGCCCGGTAAGGACGGTAAATTCCTTCAGTATTTAAGGCTGGTTGCAGTGCCGCTTGGTATATCTACCGTGCTTTGCTTCCTGCCATATTCAGACCCTAATTCATTGTTCTACAGCCCTGCGCTTGCCAATAATCCCACGCTGCTGTTTGCCGTGTGTATTGTTATGTATCTTATTTACTGCACAATGTACACCGCAATGAACATTCCCTTCGGCTCTCTGGCATCCGTTATTACAGATGACCCCAAGGGCAGAAACGTTCTTTCAACAGCACGTTCTCTCGGCTCAGGTGTGGGCGGTGCAGTTGTTACACTTATTGCTCCCTTCATCATCTACGTTGGCACAGGCGTAATGGATGAGCAGACAGGCAAGGAAATTGAGGTTGCCGACGGCAACAGAATGTTTATTTATGCCCTTATTATGGGTGCAATGTCAATTGCATTCTACCTTATCGGTCACAGAAACCTTAAGGAGCGTGTTCCTGCTTTCGACGAGGAAAAGGTTGACTTTAAGAAAACCTACCTTGGTCTTTTTAAATCAAGACCCTTCGTTATGATTACCATTTCAGGTGTGCTCATTTCAGGTCAGCTTCAGTTCAACTCCTTTAACTCATATCTTTACAAAAACTATTTCACAAACACAGGCCTCAGCGTTCTCGGTACAATCTGTACATATCTTCCCATGGCGGTGCTCATACTCTTCACCCCCAAGCTGGCGGCAAAGTATGGCAAAAAGGAGCTTTGCGGCAGAATGTCAATTATCTCCGCAATTACCTCTGTTTTCCTTGCAGTTACTGCAAATAATCAGGATTTCATTATGTGGATAAACCCCCAGCAGGGTATTTATCCCGCTTGGTTGTTTATGGCTTGTCTTCTTCTCATCGGCTTTGGCTACACCTTTGTCAGCCTTACCTGCTGGGCAGTTGTTATGGACGTTATTGACTATCAGGAGTGGAAAACAGGCGAACGTAACGAAAGCGCAGTTTACTCGGCTTATACCTTCGGCAGACAGCTCGGTCAGGCTATTGCAGACGCAGGTGGACTTTTCCTCCTTCAGTGGGCAAAGTATGACAGCGAAACTGCAGGCAACGGCTTTATTGCTGCCAACGGCACAAGTAACAAGATTATGTTTATCTGCACAATTATCCCCGCTGTGGTTTATGTTGGCGTATGGCTTATCTTCAAGTTTGGTTATCCCCTTACAAAGGAAAGGCTTGAGCCCATTTACAGCGACCTCCGTGCAAAGCACGAGGCAGAGGAAAAAGCGGCGGCTACTAAATAATTTTCAATTTTTGATTTGAATTTTTGAGGCACTTCGTGCTGATTATAACATTGTTGCAAATTGAAATAATAAAAAGCCTTATCTCCCTATAAAGGGCGGTAAGGCTTTGATTTTTTTGTGTCATAAACCTTGTTTTAAAACATACATTCTGTTATACTATACTATGTATATTTATGTTTTTAAAAACAGAGGTGCTTTTATGAAAAAAGGCGTTTTGAATAGAATAAAAAGACCCCTCGCTATGGTGCTTGTGTTATGCTTGCTTGCTTCCGTTGCTCTGCTTTCAGGCTGCTCTGCCATTGTGCAGAAATCAACCGTAACAGTAAACGACGTGGCAATAAGTGAGGACGTGTTCATATATTTCCTTGATGAAGCAACAGTCCGCCTTGGCATTGCAAGTGACTATTCCGACGTTGAAAAGGTTGCTATGGAGCTTGTTAACCGCTATTTCAAAACAAACTCACTTGCAAGGTCAGAGGGCATTGCCCTCAACACCGCCCAAAAGGCAGAGGTTTCTGAAAAGGTTAACTCCACTTGGGTTATGTACGGTGATTATTATCAGAATATCGGTATCACACGCGAAACCCTCACAAAGGTGTTTACTGCGGAAAAATACCGCGAAGCACTTATGATGAAGTTTTACGGAAAGGGTGGCATTCAGGAAATTTCTGAAACACGACTTTATGCAAGCTTCAACGTGAACTACACCGTTTTTCAGGCCATAACAGGCTACCTTACAACAACGGACGGTGCAGGGAACAAAACAGCCATCAGCAAGGGCGAGGCGGAAACACTCATTCTTAAATTTCAGAACATTCTCAATATGGTGAATTCGGGCGAGCAGACTATGGAGCAGGCGGTTGAATACCTTGCCTCCACAGGCGTGCAAAGCTCTGTGCAGACAGTTGTTCTCCACAAGGACGACACCTCATATCCCGAGGGCTTCTTCCAAAAAATTCAGACACTTCAGCCAAGGAATGCCACAATCATTTCCACAAACGAATATCTTTTCCTTGTTCTTCGCGGTGAAACAAATATGCAGAGCCAGTTCTTTGAGCAGATGAAGCCCGAAATGATTATGGACATTGCAGACGACAGCATTGACGGTGTTATTGACGGCGCATATATTGTGAACAACACCATCAACAAGGAAACGGCAGAAAGCTACTTTGATATAATCAGATATGAAAAGAGCAGATAATATGAACGACGTAATTAAAAATATTATGACGCGACAGACCATCAGGGAATATACTGCACAGCAGGTCCCCGATGAGCTTTTGCAGACAGTTCTTGATGCAGCTATCAGAGCTCCAAGCGGCAGGAACACACAGCCCTGCCACTTGAGAGTGCTCCGCAACAGGGAGCTGCTTGATGAAATGAACACAGACTTCAAAAACCTTGTAGGGTGGGATACACCTGCATACACAGGGTGGGATATACGTCCCGTTTACCATAACGCTCCTGTTTTCATTTTCATTGTTGCACCCACCAAGGACGGAATGTCAGGTGGTCTTATGGCAGAAAATATTGCCCTTGCCGCACACGGAGTGGGGCTTGGGTCTTGTATGATAGGCTCTCTTGGTGCGCTTTTTGACGATCCCGAAAATGCCATAAAGTGGAAAAGCATAATTGATATTCCGCAGGATTGGGAGTTTGTGCTGGGCATGACCCTTGGCTACCCCAATGAGCAGCCGCCCTTTAAGGAGCGGGAGGACGGACACATTAAGTTTATAGGATAAGTTTTTATGAGTTATTTTGCAGGTACTTATGATGTTGCCGTAATCGGTGCAGGCCACGCAGGCATTGAGGCTGCCCTTGCAAGTGCAAGGCTTGGCGCATCTACAATAGTTTTTACAGTCAACCTTGATTGGGTTGGCAATATGGCGTGTAATCCGTCAATCGGCGGCACCTCAAAGGGTCACCTTGTAAGGGAGATAGATGCCCTTGGCGGTGAAATGGGTAAGGCGGCAGATAAAACCCTTATTCAAAGCAGAATTCTGAATCTGGGCAAGGGTCCTGCGGTGCACTCACTTAGGGCACAGATTGACCGCCGTGAATACACACAATATATGAAACATTGCCTTGAAAATCAGGAGGGTCTTGATTTAAAGCAGGCGGAAATTGTTTCACTTTTCAAAAATGACGACGGCTTGTGGGAGCTTTCCACACAGCTTGGCGCAACCTACACCGCCAAGTGTGTTGTTATTGCCACAGGTACGTTCCTTAAGGGTAAAATCTTTGTTGGAGACGTTTCCTTTGAAAGTGGTCCCGACGGAATGTTCCCCTCAAACGACCTTTCACAGGCGTTGCTTGACCTGAACGTGCCCTTAAGGCGCTTCAAAACAGGCACACCGCCACGAGTAAACAGACGTAGTGTTGATTTCACAGGTCTTGAGGAGCAGGTGGGTGACGAGGTTATTACACCCTTCTCCTTTGAAACACCTGATGACGTGTTAGAGAATAAGGCTATCTGCCACATTACATATACAAACCTTGAAACAAAGCAGGTTATTCTTGATAATCTTCACCGCTCGCCCCTTTATTCAAACAAAATTGAGGGCGTGGGACCTCGCTACTGTCCAAGCATTGAGGATAAAATTGTCCGCTTCTCCGAAAAGGAAAGGCACCAGATATTCATTGAGCCCTGCGGACTTGATACCGAGGAGCTTTATTTGCAGGGTGTTTCATCCTCCCTTCCCGAGGACGTGCAGCTGCAGATTTTAAAAAGCATCAAGGGTCTTGAAAACGTTAAGGTTATGCGAACAGCCTATGCTATTGAGTATGACTGTGTTGACCCCTTGGCACTTAAATCCACACTTGAGTTCAATGACTTGGAGGGCCTTTACGGTGCAGGTCAGTTCAACGGCTCATCAGGCTATGAGGAGGCAGCGGCACAGGGTCTTGTTGCAGGCATAAACGCTGCTCACAAGGCTTTGGGTAAGAGCGAATTTACCCTTGACCGAAGCACCTCGTATATCGGCACACTTATTGACGACCTTGTTACAAAGGGCTGCCGCGATCCATACAGAATGATGACCTCCCGAAGCGAATACAGGCTTATTCTCCGTGAGGATAACGCAGACCTCCGCCTTACTGAAATGGGCTATAATATCGGACTCATTTCACAGGAGCGTTACGACAAGCTTCAGGAAAAAATACGCCTTATTGAGGAGGAAACACAGCGCATATCAAGGGTTGGCGTTGCACCCTCACCGGAGCTTGACAAGGTGCTTGTTGAAGCAGGCACAGCGCCCCTTGGCACAGGCTGTAAGATGAGTGAGCTTATAAAAAGACCTCAGCTTTCCTACGAAATATTAACCCCCTTTGACAAAAACCGCCCCGATTTGCCCCGTCAGGTATTTGAGCAGGTTGAAATCAACCTTAAATATGAGGGCTACATCAAGCGTCAGCTTGCACAGGTGCAGGAGCTCAAGCGCCTTGAGGTTAAGAAAATCCCTGCAGATATTGACTACGACAAGGTAACGAATCTGCGACTTGAGGCTATTGAAAAGCTTAAAAAGATAAGACCTGAAACTATCGGTCAGGCATCACGCATCAGCGGTGTTTCACCTGCCGATATTGCAGTTCTGCTTATATATTTAAAATAAAGTTTATTTAAAACCATAAAAGGAGTTTTTAATATGATACCAAGAAATGAACACCCCAACCCTGGGTTTTACAGAGAGGGCTACATAAACCTTAACGGTGAATGGGATTTTGAATTTGACTTCGGCAACAGCGGCATTGACCGCAAGCTTTACAAGGCTGATACTGAATTCAGCAAAAAAATCATTGTTCCCTTCTGCCCCGAAAGTGAGCTTTCAGGCATCGGCTACAAGGATTTTATTGCCGCAGTATGGTACAAGCGCGTTGTAAACCTTACAGCAGAGCAGCTTGGAAAGGGTAAGGCGTTCATCGTGTTCGGCGCAGTTGACTTCCACGCAAGAGTTTACGTAAACGGTGAGCTTGCAGGCGAGCACTACGGCGGATATATTTCATTCAGAGTTGATGCAACTAAATTCCTTAAAGAGGGCGACAACGTTATCACAGTTTATGCCGAGGATGACACACGTGACTATCATCAGGGCAGAGGTAAACAGAGTGAGCTTTACTATTCACACAGCTGTGACTACACACGTACAACAGGTATCTGGCAGACAGTTTATATGGAGTTCTGCCCCGAAAACTACATTAAGAATTTCAAGGTATATCCCAACATTGCAGAGGGTAGCGTAACAATTACTGCAGACCTTAACGGCAAGGGCGATTTCTCTGCTGCTGCATTCTGGGATGGCAAGGAGGTTGGCTCTGCCAAGGCTGAGTGCTTTGGTCAGACTGCAACTCTTACCATTAAGCTTTCCGAAAAGCACCTTTGGGAGGTTGGTAAGGGCGGTCTTTACAGCCTTACACTTTCCTTTGGCGGCGACGTTGTAACAAGCTACTTCGGTCTTCGCGAGGTAAGGCTTACTGACAAGGCAGTTGAAATTAACGGCAAGCCTGTTTTCCAGCGTCTTGTTCTTGACCAGGGCTTCTACCCCGACGGCATTTACACAGCACCCTCAGCAGAGGCGCTTAAGAACGATATTCTTATGTCAATGAAGGTGGGCTTCAACGGTGCTCGTCTTCACGAAAAGATTTTTGAGCCCCTTTTCCTTCACTATTGTGATGAATTAGGCTACATCGTATGGGGTGAGCACGCAAACTGGGGTATGGACTGGTCAAAGTTTGATTCAATCCGTTATTATCTCCTTGAGGTTGAGGAGGAAATTGAACGCGACTTCAACCATCCCTCAATCGTTGGCTGGTGTCCCTATAACGAAACATGGGATATTGACGGCAGAAAGCAGGATGACGACGTTCTCCGCATCGTTTACAGAACAGTAAAGGCTATGGATAAAACTCGTCCCTGTATTGATACAAGCGGTAACTTCCACGTTGAAACAGATATCTTTGACGTGCACGACTATGATCAGGACGTTGAGGTTTTCCAGGGTCATTATAAAGACCTTGCAGAGAAGAACGTTCTCTTTGACCATCAGGGTCGCAGACAGACCTGGAAGGGTGAGCCTGTGTTTATGAGTGAATACGGCGGAATTCGTGTTGAGCTTGCAGCATTTGATGAAAACGACCGCGAAAAGGCTTGGGGCTATGGTAATGCCGCAACCTCACTTGAGGAGTTCTACGCTCGTTACGATGGTCTTACAACAGCGCTTATTGACAATCCCAAGATGATTGGCTTCTGCTACACTCAGCTTACAGACGTTGAGCAGGAATTGAACGGTATTTACAGATATGACCGTACAGAGAAATTCGATGCAGAGGTTCTTTACAAAATCAACACCAAAAAGGCTGCTATTGAAGAATAAGGCATAAAAAGAGGGAATCAATCTCAGTTGAGGTTGATTCCCGTTTTGTTTTTATTATGCTTATTTACCCACACAGAAGTTTTTGAACACCTCGTCAACAACTGTTTGTGTTGCCTTTTCACCTGTGAGTATGCTTAAGTTTTCAATAGCACAGTCAATGCACACGTTGACCGCATCTGCAGTAATGCCCATATTCACCGCATCAAGTGCCTCGGCTACGTTATCAACAGCCTTGAGCACACAATTCCTCTGACGTTCTGTTGTGATAAGGGGAGCAGAGGGGTCAAAGCCTGCGGTGCCAAGCACGTCTTCAACAATTTCAATAAGATTGTCAAGACCCAAGTGGTTCTTTGCAGAAATTTCTGCAACGGGACTGTTGCTCAGGGACTTGATTTCTTCAATGCAGAGGGCAATTTCACCGTCGGTCTTGTTAATAACAATAACACAGTTCTTGCTGTTGCACATTTTTATAAGCTCTCTGTCATCATCTGTCAGGGGGCTTTGTGCATCAAGCACCATAAGCACAAGTGTTGCTCTGTCAAAGCGCTCCCTGGCGCGGATAACACCGATTTTTTCAATTTCATCGTCAGTATCTGTGCGGATACCTGCGGTATCGGCAAGGCGAAGCGTAACGTTGCCCACCTTAACGGTTTCCTCAAGCACGTCGCGTGTTGTACCTGCAACAGAGGTAACAATGGCTCTGTCTGTGCCTGAAAGTGCATTGAGAAGTGTGGATTTACCAACGTTTGGTCTGCCCACGATGGCTGTATCAACACCATCAAGGATTGCCTTGCCTGCATCAAAGCCGTCAAGGAGCTTGGTGAGTGTCGCCTTAACCTCTGTGAGAGTTGTTAAAAGCTCTGTGTCGGACAGCTCGGGTATTTCGTCGTCGGGGTAGTCAACCCACGCCGCCATAAATGCGGCAGTAACAGCAAGCCTGTCGCGACAAGCGTTGATTTCGTTGCTGAGTGCACCATCAAGGGCATTGAGTGTTGCGGCACGAGCCTCCTCGCCTGATGCGGAAATGAGTGACATAACTGCCTCCGCCTCGGACAAATCCATTTTGCCGTTGAGGAATGCACGCTTTGTGAATTCACCGCCCTCGGCAGGCTCTGCACCTGCGTTGAGCACCGCGCGGAGAACCCTTTTGAGTATATAAAGTCCACCGTGACAACTAATTTCAACAACGTCCTCACCCGTATAACTCTTGGGTGCTCTGAAAACAAGGGCA
Source organism: Clostridia bacterium (assembly GCA_017631355.1). Taxonomy (GTDB): domain Bacteria; phylum Bacillota; class Clostridia; order Oscillospirales; family Acutalibacteraceae; genus DTU089. The sequence continues at coordinate 1,613 of JAGBTL010000131.1, read as the reverse complement.
ACCGCATCGTCAATAACGGTTTCACCCTCGTGAACCTTGCCGTAAAGTGCTCTGTAGCCGGGAGTGTCACATATTTTTTTACCTGAAACAGCAGAAAAAACGCTGTCCGCAATGGTCAGCGCATTTTCTCCTGATATTTTAATTGTACCTAAACCTGATGATGCCTGTGCCGTAGCAATGGCTGCAATTGTTGACAAATTAAAATCTCCAATTCAAAAATAAAAATTATGCTCTGCCTGTTGAGCCGAAGCCGCCTGCACCGCGTGAGGTTTCGTCAAGCTCTTCAACCTCAACAACAGGCATTGTTGAAACAGGCATAATTACCATCTGTGCAATTCTTTCACCGGGCTCAATAGTGTAGCTTTCCTTAACCTGATTTATAACACCAACCATAATTTCGCCACGGTAGTCGCTGTCAATAACACCAACGGAGTTCAAAAGACCAATTCCGTGTTTGATTGCAATACCGCTGCGTGGGAATACAAATGCACCGTATTCTGCCGAGGGGAGAGCAATTGCAACACCTGTGGGAATGAGAGCAGTTTCACCGCTGTTGAGGGTGAGGGGAGCATCAATGCAAGCGCAAAGGTCAAGACCTGCGCTGCCGCCTGTTGCACGCTGGGGCACCTTGGCGCCCTCGCGGACCTTTTTAATCTTCATTTCCATAGTGCTCACCAAAGTCTGCCGGAGGGGTTCTTTTCCTCAGCCTCAGATACTGCCTTAATGCGCTCAAGCTCACGCTTGTAGAAGTCGCGCTCGCTCTTTGCCTGTGCGGCATCCTCAAGATATGACTTGAGCTGTGAACGAAGGCTGTCAGCATTGCCGCTGTTTTTTGTAGCCTCGTCAGCAAACTGTAAAGCAACAAGAATAGCTGCCTGAGTTGTTGAAACGTGGCTACCTCTTAAAATGCTTGTCATTTTAACGTCAAGGTCGTGTGCAAGCTCCTGCATATATTCCATGCTTTCGTCAGAAACAATGCGGTATTCCTCGCCTGCAATTAAAAGCTTGTGAACCTTTTTTTCCATGGAAAAACCATCCTTTAACATAATAAAGTAATATACAAGGAAATTATACATTGTTTTACTTTTTTTCGCAACACTACATATTGTAAAAATTCATTGAACGGACACAATTTATCTGTTGCTATTTATATTAAATATTGATATAATTTTCAAAAGAGATTTTATTTTGTCAGGAAAGGGAAATTTATGAATAATAATCCCAATATCTATAATTCAAATAACGTGCCCTTTGGGGGTGCTCCTGTCACAGCTCAGCCCGGCGTACCGCAGGGTGCTGTGCCACAGCCGCAGCCCGTTATGGCAAGCCCTGCAGTAGGTCAGCCTGTTGCTCAGCCTCAGCCTGCTTCTGCATATCCTCCGCCATATCCTCAGGGCTTTGCTCCCGTGGGCTACAATTCACAGCCTCCGCAGCCTGCTCCTGCCTTTACTCCCCAGCCGCAGTATTACAGCGTGCCTGTGCAGAGCAACCCCTATTATGTAAATCCGCCTGCACAGCAGTCACCCTCCGCGGTTTATTATAATAATCAAGTAATGGGTGTGCCCCAGTACCACTACGGCAACCCCATGGTGGGCGTAATGAACAACGCTTAT